>NZ_JBFUGW010000089.1:0-23288 GCF_056402735.1 Rhizobacter sp. P3_C12 | reverse complement strand
GGCGATCGACTCGCGGCTGGTGCACACCGACAACGCGACGCCCGACCTCGGCATCAAGCAGAGCGACACCGTGCTCGAGGTGCAGCCGTCGATCGTGTTCGAGCGCCGCGGGCCGCGCATCACGCTGAGCGGCAATGCGTCGGTCAGCAGCCTGAGCTACCTGAACGACAGCCAGCCGTCGCGCGTGCTGCCGCGCGCACGCATCGACCTGGCCTCGAAGGTGGTCGAGGACTGGGCCTACTTCGACGCCTGGTACCGGATCGATCCGACCTTCGACGACCCGTATGCGACGCGCCCCGAGGCTGCCACCTCGTACAAGCTGGAGCCGCGCCGCCGCTACGGGCTGAGCCCGTACCTGATGCACCGCTTCAACGAGCTCGACTCGATGCTCGCGCGCGTCGACTACACGCATGCGCGCATCACCGACTTCCTGACCAAGCAGGTGCGCACCACCAAGGGCCTGGACAAGATCGTCTCGTACGAGCGCGCGCCGCGCAGCTTCGGCCTGCAGATCGAGGTGAAGGCGCACGACGAGAGCGACGACTTCACGCAGGGCCAGACGCTCAGCACGCGCGAGGCGCGGCTGTGGCTGAACTGGCAACCGCAGCCGCAGCTGGTGCTGGGCATCGTCGGCGGGCGCGAGAAGACCTCGCTGCTGGCGGACACGCCGACCGACACGCTGTACGGCGGGCGCGTCACGTGGCGGCCCGACGAGCGCAGCAACCTGCGCGTGACGGTGGAGCACCGCTACTTCGGCAACGGCTGGGACGCCGTCTATGCGCACAACTCGGCCACGCTGACGCTCGGGCTGCAGGCGAGCCGCACGGTGTCGAGCCAGGGCATCCCCGACAACGGCGTGCTGCCGCCCGGCAGCGCGTCGCCGGTGCCGGTGGGCGGCGGCATCAACCCGTCCGCGCTGTACTCGGTGGTGGCCCAGTTGCGCGAGAGCGCCGGCTTCCAGGCCGCGCTGCAGGGCCGGCGCAACCGCATCTACCTGCAGGTGGGCTACCTGAAGCAGCAGGCGCTGCAGATGGCGGGCCAGACCAACATCCCCGACCCGTCGTACGACACCGAGCAGAAATCGGCGTCGCTCGGCTGGGACTACAAGCTCGGGCCGCTGACCACGCTGACCGTGATCGGCGACGGCTCGCGCATCGAGGGGCTGGGCGGCAGCAACCTCGGCCGCTACACGACGCAGTATTCGCTGCGCGTCGAGGGCACGCGCACGCTGTCGCCGCACACCACGGCGACGATCGGTGCGCGCCGCCTCACCGTCAAATCCAACAGCACGACGCTGACCTCCGTCGACCTCGACGGCGAGAAGGCCATCTACGCCGGGCTGCGCTACAGGTTCTGATCTCTTCATGTACGAATCGCACTTCGGCCTGAGCGGCCCGCCTTTCCAGCTGAACCCGGACCCGGCGTTCTATTTCGACAGCCGCGGGCACAGCAACGCGCTGGCCTACCTGAAGTTCGGCGTGCACCAGGGCGAGGGCTTCATCGTCGTCACCGGCGAGATCGGTGCCGGCAAGACCACGCTGGTGCGCACGCTGCTCGAAGGGCTGGACGCCGAGAAGGTGGTGGCCGCGCAGGTGGTCAGCACGCAGCTCGAATCGGGCGACCTGCTGCGCGCCATCCTCACCGCCTACGGCGTGCCGACCGCGGGTGCGTCGAAGGCGCACCTGATCGCGAGCCTCGAGGGCTTCCTGACCGCGCTGGCCGCGAAGGGCCGGCGTGCGCTGCTGATCGTCGACGAGGCGCAGAACCTGAAGCACGAGGCGGTCGAAGAGCTGCGCATGCTGTCGAACTTCCAGCTCGGCAACCATGCGCTGCTGCAGAGCTTCCTGATCGGCCAGCCGGAGCTGCGCACGCTGCTGCAATCGAAGTCGATGGAGCAGCTGCGCCAGCGCGTGATCGCGTCGTGCCACCTCGGCCCGCTCGACCAGACCGAGACGCGCGCCTACATCGAGCACCGCCTGCACCGCGTCGGCTGGAAGGATTCGCCGGCCTTCGCCGACGATGCGTTCGACGCGATCCACCGCTGGACCGGCGGCGTGCCGCGCCGCATCAACCGGCTGTGCAACCGGCTGTTCCTCGCCGCCTTCCTGTCGGGCAAGGACGCGATCTCGGCCGAGACGGTGGACCAGACCGCCGGCGAGCTGCGCAGCGAGATCGGCGAGCTCGCCGACGTGCCGATGCTGGTGCCCTCGGCGGGTCAGGCCGCGGGCCACGGCCGGCCCGACGTGACGATCCCGCCCAACCCGGCGCTGCCGGTGCTGGACGCGGCGGTGGACTTCGGCGTGAACGGCAACAACGCGAGCCTCGGCGTGGTCCAGCGCTCGCGCAGCGGCAGCAAGCTGCAGCGCCCGCTGCTGTGCGTGGTCGACACCCGCACCGATTTCCTGAAGATCGGCGCGCTGTCGCGCGTGCTCGAGGAATACGGCGACCTGCCGCCGGTGATGGCGGTGCAGCCCGGCACCGAAGAGGGCCTGGCGATCGGCGCGGCCGGTGCCGCGGTGCTGCCGCTGCCGAAGATGGAGATCCACCTCGGCATCGGCGCGCACGCGGTCGGCGTGGCGCACGGTTCGGCCGCGGCGCTGACGCGCTTCGACGAGGTGCTGGCCGAGTTCATGCCGAGCGCGGTGCTGGCGGTCGGCAAATCGGATGCGGTGCTGATGTGCACGCTGCTCGCCAACAAGCGCGGCGTGCCGGTGCTGCGGCTCGACGCCGGCCAGCGCAACACCGGCGGCAGCGCCAGCGCCGAGATGAACGGCGTGCTGATCGACCGCGTGGCCGATGCGCTGTACACGAACAAGCTGCTGACCTACTACACGTTGTACCGCGAGGGCATTCCCTCGGACCGGGTGCACTGCGTCGGCAGCCTGGCGGCCAACCTGCTGCACTTCGGGCTGCCGCATGCGGTGCCGCCGCTCGAATCGTTCGCGCGCGCCAAGCTCTCGCCGGCGGTGCTGAACGACCCGCGCGGCTTCGGGCTGGTGAGCCTGGCGCTGCAGCCGAAGGCGATGGACGAGCTGCTGCCGATGCTCGCGACACTGGGCCGCGAGCTGCCGCTGGTGTGGCCGCTGCGCGAGGAGGCGCTGGTCGCGCTGAAATCCACCGGGCAGGAGACGCGCCTGGCCGATGCCGGCGTGATCGTGATGCCGGCGCAGGGCTACCTCGAGGAGATCGGGCTGCTGCAGCAGGCGCGCTGCCTGATCGCCGGCAGCGAAGGCGAGCTGGTCGAGGAGGCGGTGACGCTCGGCGTGCGCAGCATCACGCTCGGCAACGACCGCAGCGGCACGCCGGTGGCCGATCCGTCGAGCATCGTCGTCGGCCGCAACGTCGAGCAGGCGCTGAAGGCCGTGCGCGAGATCCTGCTGACCGAATCCGCACGCGTCGACGTGCCCGAGTACTGGGATGGCGGCACCGCCAGCCGCATCGCGAAGCACCTGCGCAGCTGGCTGCCGGCCTCGATGCGCGTCTCGTCGACCGCCCGCGCTGCCGAATCCGTTCGCTGAATCTGTCCGTGAGCCCATGACCAAGAACCCGATCACCAACGCCCTGACGGTCGACGTCGAGGACTACTTCCAGGTCTCGGCGCTGGCGCCGTTCATCGCGCGCGACCGCTGGGATTCGATCCCGTGCCGCGTCGAGGCGAACGTCGACCGCCTGCTGCGGCGCTTTGCCGACAACCATGCGAAGGCCACGTTCTTCACGCTCGGGTGGATCGCCGAGCGCTACCCGCAGGTGGTACGCCGCATCGTCGACGACGGGCACGAACTGGCGAGCCATGGCTACGGGCACCAGCGGGCGAGCGAGTTGTCGCGCGAGGCGTTCAGCCACGACGTGACGAACGCGAAGCGCATCCTCGAGGACATCGCCGGCGTGCGGGTGATCGGGTACCGCGCGCCGAGCTTCTCGATCGGGGCCGGCAACCTGTGGGCCTTCGACGTGCTGAAGGAAGCGGGCTACGTCTACAGCTCCAGCGTCTACCCGGTGCAGCACGACCACTACGGCATGCCGGACGCGCCGCGCTTTCCGTACCAGGTGCGCGACGGGCTGACCGAGCTGCCGATCACGACGGTGCGTGCGCTCGGGCGCAACCTGCCGGCCGGCGGCGGCGGCTACTTCCGCTTCGCGCCGTATGGCGTGTCGCGCTGGGCGATCGACCGTTTCAATCGCGACGAGCAGGCGCCGGCGATCTTCTACATGCACCCGTGGGAGATCGACCCGCTGCAGCCGCGCGTGCCGGGGCCGGGGCTGAAGACGCGCTTCAGGCACTACGTGAACCTGCACCGCACCGAGAGCCGGCTGGATCGCCTGCTCGGCGATTTCCGCTGGGGGCGGATGGATCAGGTCTTCAATATCACAAACCCCCGTTCGCCCTGAGCMTGTCGAAGGCCTGGCGCGCTGTGGCACCAACCCTTCGACAGGCTCAGGGCGAACGGATATCCGCGGCCTTTCGAGGCTGACCTCATGCGCTCCGTCCTGACCGACCTGGTGCACCTGCTGCTGGCGATGCCGCTGTACGTGCTGCTGGGTCTCGCGTGGCTGAGCGTTCGCGCGTGGCGCGCGAAGGCCGGGCGGCTGCACCGCTGGCGACACGGGTTCGCGCTGCTGGGCCTGCTGGTCTACGTCGTCTCGATCCCGGCGACTGCCAACACGCTGCTCGCGCAGCTGGAGGCCTGGTGGCCGGTGCCGACCGACGCGCAGCTGAAGGCGCTGCCGGGCACCGACGGCCCGCGCATGCTGGTGATGACCGCCGGCTGGTTCCGCAAGACCGAAGCCGGCTACACCGTCGTGATGGGCGCGCCGAGCTGGGAGCGCACCGAGAAGGCCGTCGAGCTGCACCAGCGCTTCGGCGGGCGGCTGATGTTCACCGGCGCGCCGCTGCCCGATGGGTCGGACTCGGTCGCGCAGCACATGGCCTCGGTCGCGCAGCGGCTGGGCGTGCCGGCCGCGGCGATCGGCGTCGAGACGCGGTCGGTCAACACCCACGAGAACCTGCTCTTCAGCGAGCGGCAGTTCGGCCTGCGCGCGCAGGGCCGGGTGCTGCTGCTGACGAGCGCGATCCACCTGCCGCGCTCGGTGGCCGCGGCACGCGGTGTCGGGCTGGACGTGCTGCCGTATCCCTGCGATTTCCGCGCCGACACGGCGCTGAAGTGGCAGCATTTCGTGCCCAGCAACGAGGCGCCCGGTGCGCTCGAGGAGGTGCTGCATGAGTGGCTTGGTCTGGCGATGTATTCGCTTCGCGGCTGGGTGTAGGCCTGCCCTCGGCCGGCTGGCGGTGGGGGCGCTGGTCAGCGCCGCGGCAGCGGCCTCGGCGCAGCCGCGCACCTTCGTCGTCGCCCCCGACGGCACCGACCGCGCGGTCGGCACGCTCGAGGCGCCGCTGCGCACGCTGGACGCCGCGGTGCAGCGCGTGAAGCCCGGCGACATCATCGAGCTGCGCGCCGGCACCTACGACGGCGCGGTGATCCGCAACCCCGGCACCGCCGAGGCGTGGATCACGCTGCGCGCGTACGCGAAGGAGCGTGCGGTGATCCAGGGCACGGGGCGCGGGCCGTCGATCTACTTCTACCACCGCACCTGCGACGAAGAGGCGCCGAAGGGCACGGTGTGCCAGGCGATGTACTGGCAGGTGCAGGGGCTGGAGGTGCGCGGCAGCGCCGACGGGCAGGAGGAGGGCTATGCGATCAAGATCGACACGCCGCATGTGCGGCTGCTCGACAACGACCTGTGCTGCTCGCGGGTCGATGTGGTGAAGCTGGTGCGCACCGCGGACGACGTCGAGATCCTGCACAACCGCATCCACCATCCGAACGCGAAGATCGGCGACAACGCGCAGGGCATCGACATCGTCGGTGCGGACCGCACGCGGGTGGCCTTCAACCACGTGCACGACATCCCGTCGATCGGCCTCTATGCGAAGGGCAACTCGCGCAACACGGTGTTCGAATTCAACCGTGTCGAGCGGACCTGGTCGAACGCGATCATGCTGGGGCAGGAGACCGACGACGACCGGCTGGTCGACGGGCCGTACGAGACCTACGACGGCGTGATCCGCGACAACGTGATCAGCGAGGTGGGCTGGGCCTGCCTCGCGACCTCGTCGTCATGGCGGCCGCGCATCCACAACAACACCTGCTGGAACACCGGGCTGCTGACGCACGGGTCGGTGCTGGTGTCGAACGAGTCGGAGATCCACCAGGGCGGCACCGAGGTGTCGATCACCAACAACCTGATCGTCGGCGGCGCGAAGCTGCCGTTCATCCGCATCACCTCGGAGGCGATGAGCGACGCGCGCACGCTGGTGATCGACCGCAACGTGTATGCGATGCGCACCGGGGCGCCGGGGGTGTTCAGCTGGGAAGACAAGCGGGTCGTGAAGGTCGGGCTGGAGCGCTGGCGCGAGGCGACCGGGCTGGACCGGCACAGCGTGGTGCTGCCGTCGGCGGAGGGGCTGTTCGTCGAGGGGGTGTCGCTGCAGCCGAAGGCGGGCGGGGCGGCGTGGGATCAGCGGCTGGTGGCGGAGCCTGCGCTGGCGGGGTGTCCACCGAGGCCGGTGGTGGGGGCGAGGGCGGCGTGTCCGGTGGAGGCCGTGGGGCCGCGGCCGTGACTTCGCGTGATGAGGTTCAGGCCGGAGGTGGCACCGTCTTGACCACATGCCCCAGTATCAGCCGCTCGTTCAAGTTCGTCGTGAAGCTCCAGGCCGACTGAAGCCCATCGAGAAGGGAGAGTCGTGCCGCGTTCGCTTCATGTTCGATTTCTTCGGCCAGGCGGCAGGAGTCAGGTCCGAAATCCATGTTGATGCGAACCGTTTTGCACCAGGACGACAGCGCTGATCTTTCGTTGTCGGCGCTGGCTTGAAAAACATAGGTGCCTCCGATGAACTCGACAATGATGGTGTAGAGGCTCATCGTTCGGGCTTCATGGATTGCCGCAGCAGGAGGCGTTGTCGTCTTCATTGAAGGGGTCGATTGAGTGGGTGGATCGATCCGCGCCATCACACCCTCTCAACTGCCAAGGACGACTGCTTCGACGACGCGGCCGGTGGATTACACGTGAAGCACAAGGCTGTGCCAAGAGGGTCCTGTCACAGACAACGTTTGCGAGTACGTCTGTACCTGCTGTCGTTGATGGACTTGTCGTGGGCCGCCTGCTGTTTCAGGTCACAGGAAGGGCTTGAATCCGCAGTGGCGGCAATGGAGGAGCATGGTGGCGCCACCATCGAATGTCAGCGTTCCACTGCGCAGTTGATGGATGCTCCAGTGTGCTGAGCTGCCATCCACGAACGTGATCGTTCCCGTCGCATGACAGGGCGACCAATCCAGCGTGTGATGCGCGTCGTTCGCGTCGGCCTGCTTCGAGCGAGCGAGGAAGCGACGGACCTGCCGCTCGCCCAGCTTGAACGAGGCGCAGTCGACAGCCGGGTCGGTCTCTGTCGATGCCTTGACCGCATTCGCTTCCACGGTGACCGACTTGATCCTGGGCAAGTGGATCGGACACAGCGGCGGTTCGAATTCGGATCCCGCGGTGCAGCCGTTGCCGCCGGCCTGAACGGCGGCGCTGAATGCGAGAAGAAGTGACGCGATGCAGTGTTTCACCATCGTGCGGTACTGGCTTCGGTTGGGTTCTTGCGAGAGACAGTTGGATGGCGGAACACCTCTGAGAGCGGGATGTTCAGTGTGTTCGACAGTTCCTGAATCAACCATTGCAAGGCGGCATTCTGCGCTGGCGTGACCGGCTCGTAGGTCTTGAGCGCATCGGGCGTGCTTCCTCCGCGTGGCAAGGCTTCGCCGACAAGTTCGATGCCAATGGCATCGGCATTCGACGGATATCGATTGGGAACCGACTTGAGCTGTTCTCTTGCATTCTCTTGCGATGGGTTGAAGCTGTTGTTGAGCCGCTGTTCCGCAGTTGAGCAGCGTGCCTCCAGCATGCACCGGCTCCTCAGCTTGCCCGTGTGCCAGGTTTGCTTGCGCAACGAGGCGGTCTGGTAGAGGGTTCCGTCCTTGTCGATCAGGAAGTGGGCGCCGTTTGCGGATTGGCGTTGGTAGCTCTCCAGTGCGGACTGAGCGCTGCCTCCGCCGGTCTGGTGCACGATGAGCCCTCTGATGATCAACATCGGCGCTCGCTCGATGGCAGGGCGTATGGCCCTCACGATGCGACCGTCCACGACCAAGCCCTGGACATCGATGTTCAGCATATTTCTCCTCGGTCAGACGAGGCGTGCCATGAATGGCACGTGTGGTCGAACCCGCGTCRCTCCGGTTCATGTCGGAGCAAGCGCGGACGCTGTACTTCAGGGGGAAGGCGCGAGGGAGTTGCGCCGGGGAGCGTTGGATGCCGTGTGGCGAGCGCTCGTCTCCGGATGCACCTGATGAGGTGCCATGGAGAGCGGCGATTTGACTGCCAAGAGGAGGCTGCGTCAATACGGGAGTGTCACGTACGATCCGGCGCCACACTCTCCTGAATCAACGATGAACACCCGCTGGCCCTTGCTCTGGATCGCTGCGGCCTATGCCGGCTTGAGCCTGATCACGTTCGTCGTCTATGCGATCGACAAATCCGCAGCGCGCCGCAGGGGGCCGCGCACACCCGAGCGCACGCTGCACCTGCTGTCGCTCGCCGGCGGCTGGCCGGGTGCGCTGCTCGCGCAGCGGTGGTTGCGCCACAAGTCCGCCAAGGCATCGTTCCGGCGCGTGTTCTGGGTCACGGTCGCCGTCAACCTGCTGGGCTTCGCGATGCTGTCGACCAGCTGGCGCTGATCAGTGCGAGTCAGTCGCTCGAAGATGCAGACTTCGCAGAAGACTGCAGCTTCTCCCCGCCGCGCTTCATCACCTCGCCGGTCTTCTCGACCCCCTTGCGCACCACTGCGCCGGTCTTCTCCGCGCCCTTCTGGATCGCCGCCCCGGTGACCTCGGCCGCGTGCTTCACAGCGCTGCCGGTCTTCGTCGCCGCGGTCGACGCCGCATGACCGACGGCCGAGGCCGCGCGGTCGATCTTCGACGGCTCCTCGTCGGCCCGGGCCGTGCCCGCGGCACCGGCGATGAGACCCGCCATCAACAACGTGGTGCGCAAGATGTGCTTCATGTCGTTGCTCCTCAGCCGATCACTTCCGGCCACTCGGTATGGAACATCGTCCCCTCCGGCTTGTCGATGCGCTCGTACGTGTGCGCACCGAAGAAGTCGCGCTGCGCCTGCAGCAGGTTGGCCGACAGCCGCTCCGAGCGGTAGCTGTCGTAGTAGCCCAGCGACGCGCTGAACGCCGGCACCGGGATGCCGTTCGTCACCGCCAGCGCCACCGTCTCGCGCCAGTTCTGCTGCGTGCGGTTCAGCAGGTCCTTGAAGAACGGGTCCAGCATCAGGTTCGTCAGCTGCGGGTTGCTGCGGTACGCGTCGGTGATGCGGTTCAGGAAGCGCGCGCGGATGATGCAGCCGCCGCGCCAGATCGCGGCGATGCGGCCGAGGTCGAGCCCCCAGCCCTTCTTCTCGCCCATCGTCTTCATCAGGTCCAGGCCCTGCGCGTAGCTGATCACCTTCGACGCATACAGCGCGTCGTGCACCTTGGCCACCAGCTGCGCCTTCACCGGCGACAGGTCGACCTTCGGCCCCTGCAGCTGCTTGCTGGCCGCCACGCGCTGCTTCTTCTGCGACGACAACACGCGCGCCTCGACCGCCGCATTGATCGTGCTGATCACCACCGCGTTCTCGGCCGCGTTCAGCAGCGTCCACTGGCCGGTGCCCTTCTGGCCGGCCTTGTCGAGGATCAGCTCGACGATCGGCTTGCCGGTCTCGGCATCCACCTGCTCCAGCGCCTTGCCGGTGATCTGGATCAGGTAGCTCTGCAGCTCGCCCTCGTTCCACTGGTTGAAGATCGCCGCCATCTCCTGCGTCGTGAAACCCGCCGCCTTGAACAGGCTGTAGGCCTCGCAGATCAGCTGCATGTCGCCGTACTCGATCCCGTTGTGGATCATCTTCACGTAGTGGCCGGCACCGCCCGGGCCGATGTGGATCACGCACGGCTCGCCGTCGACCTTGGCCGAGATCGCCTCGAAGATCGGCTGCATCACCTCCCAGGTCGAGGCCGGCCCGCCCGGCATGATCGACGGGCCCTTGCGCGCGCCTTCTTCACCGCCCGAGACGCCGGCGCCGATGAAGCGCAGGCCCTTGCTGGCGAGGTAGGCATCACGACGCTCGGTGTCGGTGTAGAGGCTGTTGCCGCCGTCGATCACGATGTCGCCRGGTGACAGCAGCGGGATCAGCTGCTCGATCACCGCATCGACCGGCGCGCCGGCCTTGACCATGATCTGGATCTTGCGCGGGGTGGCCAGGCTCTCGACGAAAGCCTCGAGCGTCGCCGCGCCCACCAGCTTCTTGCCCGGGTGGCGGGCGACGAATTCGTCGGTGACGGCCGTCGTGCGGTTGAACACGCTGACCTGGAAGCCGTGGCTCTCCACGTTCAGCACCAGGTTCTGGCCCATCACGGCCAGGCCGATCAATCCGAAATCGCTTTTCATGGTGACGTTGGCGCGCAGCGCGAAGACGTTGGGAATGCCGTCCATTTTGACTTCATTCCCGTCACCCTGGCGACGGTCACGGTTTCGGCCACATCCTGTCGATCCAGTCCGACCACGTCTTCAGCCGCGCCGGGTCGGCCCCCATCTGCGTCGCCTTCCACAGCCCGTACTGCTCGGTCTGCTCGGTGGTGGCGCGGTAGTTCACCTGGTTCATGAAGTAGCTGCCGTCGGCCGCCTGCCCGAGCGGCGAGCGCTGCGCATCCAGGCAGTAGCGGAAGCCGGCCCACGGTTCCGGCTCGCCGAGCTGGCTGTTGTTCGGGTCGCAGCGGCGCCAGGCGGTCGCGGCGGTCTGCGAATACAGCATGTTGAACTGGCGGATCGCGCCGTTGACGACGCGCGGGTACAGCCCCGGCGACAGCTCGTCGAGGAAGCGGTACTTCGAGTTGCTCTTGCCGTTGTTCGACGCGGTGTCGATGAAGTTGGTCACCGTCAGGTGCTTGGCCACCTGGCCGCGCCCGTAGCGGCCGCGGTTGGCGAACAGGTCGGGCTGCGCCGGGTCGTACAGCACGATCTCGTTGTTGACGTACTGCGCCGACTTGATGCGCGCCTGCAGCAGCCGCACGTAGTGCGTGTCGTTGGCGGCCTTGGCGGCCGGCGTCGCGGTGCCGACCTTCATGCCCAGGTAGTCGTCGAAGGCGGTCAGGTACGGCCAGTCCATCGAGAAGTTCACCCAGTCGCTCTGCCCGCCGGGGTTCACCGACATCTGCAGCTGGTACCACTGGTTGGTGCGGTAGTACGAGCCGACGATGTTGCCGGACTCCCATGCGTTGAACCACTCGCGTGTGATCTTGCCGGTGCCGTCGGTGTCCTGCTGGTAGATCATGTGCGGCGCGAGGAAGAACAGGCTGACGCTGTTGAACGGCCAGCCGTGTGCCTCGCCGCGGCCCTTCCAGGCGCCGGTGGCGGCGTCCTTGTCGCCGATGAACCATTGCTGGTTGCCTTCCAGGCCATACACCTGGGCCATCTCCCACTGCTTCACTGCGTTCCAGTGCAGCATGCTGGCCACCGAGCGTTCGATGAACGCATTGGTCGTGAAGGCGGCCGGGTTCGCAGCGGTGGTCGCGGCCGAGGCCAGCTTCTGCAGGTTGGCCGCACCGACCTGCGCGCCGTACTGGCCGCTCGCCGCGATGTGGTTGCCGCGCCCGCCGCCCAGGTAGTTGTAGCCCTCCCAGCCGAACAGCGTGAACATCTGCTTGATCTGCACGCGCTCGTCGACCTTCAGGTGGCTCCAGTCGCCGAACACGCCGTTCGGGTTCCTGTGTGCCGTCAGCCACGCGAGCAGCGCCTTGTACTTGCCGTTCGGATCTTTCTTCGCGTCGGCCGCGCTGAACTTCGCGCCGGCCTCGAACGAGCCTTCGGTGGTCGTCGGCCACACGTCGTACGGGTGGGTGGTCGGCAGCCAGGCGTTCCAGTCGGGGAACTGCATCGGGATCTGCATCTCGCGCGCGTTCATCGTCGCGCTCGGGTCCATCACCTTGTCGACCTCGGCCTGCGTCACGCTCAGCGCGCCGGAGAGCGGCTTGCCGAACAGCGCCTTGGTGGCGTCGGTGGCGTTCTCGAGCACCGCCTCCAGCCCGGCACCGGCGGCCCATTGCGTCTCGCAGCCGATGCCGGTGCAGTCGAGGCCCGGGCCCGGCTGGTACGGCGGGTTCCACGGGCGCGCCTTCGCGGCGTGCGGCACGCCCTGCAGCGTGTAGCGCAGGAAGGCGGCGATCTGCTGGCCCTGCGCCTCGCTCAGCCCGTGGTAGCGGCTGCGCTGCACGATCGAGTTGTTCGAGTAGTTGAAGTACTGCAGGTCGCGGCCGTCCTCGGCATGGCACGACGCGCAGGCCGCCTGCAGCTTGCGGCTGACGAGCGGCGATTTGGCGAGCGCACCGCGCGCACTCCACAGCGCGCGGCCGAGTTCGACGTCGCCGGTGAGCGCCTTGCCGGCGTTCTTCTCCACCAGCGGGTCGACGCGCGCCACCGCGTTGCTCGCGAGGCTGGCGCCGGCGTCGTCGCGCAGCTGCAGCTCGAGCACGCGGAAGCCGTTGGTCTCGCCGTCGGTGCCGTTGAAGCGGAACTGGATGCGGTTGCCCTTCGGCCACGCGACCAGGCGCGCACGCGTCGCGGTGTCGAGCGCGAGCGTGATGCGGGTCGTGAAGAAGCCGCCGTTGACGCCGCCGTGGATGCGCTCGTTGTCGGCCAGCGTGACGGTCTGGTCGGTGATGTCGACCCAGGGCACCTGGGCCTCGCCGGCGCTGTCGGTGCCGCCGAGCACGCGCAGGCTGGCCTTCACCTTCGGCGGCGTGGCGGCCAGCGCCTCGAACTCGGGCGCGCCGTAGTAGCCGCAGCGGTGGCACACCAGGTACAGCTTGCTGGCCGACGCGAGCTTGCTGCTCTCGAGGTCGAGGCGCGTCTCGACGACCAGCGGCACCTTCGGCGAGCCGTCGCCGAGCACTTCGATCGGCAGCGTCAGTGCGGCCGGTTGCGGCGCCGGGGCCGGCGAAGGGGCCGAGCCCACYGGCGCCGGCGCGGGCGTGTCGCCGTCATCCGACCCGGAGCCGCAGCCGGCCAGCAGCATCATCGACAGGAAAAGAGTGGAAACGGTTCCGCTCACACGTGCGGCTCGGCTGCTTCGGATCATCATTCTGGGGTGGGACGTATCGCTTTCGCCGATGGATCACGCGGTGCGGCTGACGGGATGCGTCAGTCCGGCTTCACTTCGCGTCGCTTGCTGTCGGGAAAGGCGGCGTGTGCCTGCGGTTGTTCTGGATGCGGGCTTCGAAGCAGTTCGCATGCCGCGGCGGGGCCGCGCTTGCGATTGGATGCAATTTCAGCGCGGCTGCTGCGCGTGGATGGCGGCCCATTGCGCAACGCACTCGGCCAGCAGCGCGGGCGCGTCGGTGGCCTGCGGCTGCAGCCCGAGCGCCGCCGCGGCGCTGCGCAGCGCGTGCAGCGGCTGCGCCAGGTCGAGCGGTGCCGCGCCGTTCTGCTTCGACAGCTTCTCGCCGTTCGCGCCCAGCACCAGCGGCGTGTGCAGGTACTGCAGCGCCGGCAGGCCGAGCAGCCGCTGCAGGTGGACCTGGCGCGGCGTGTTGTCGGCGAGGTCTTCGCCGCGCACGACGTGCGTGATGCCCTGCAGCGCGTCGTCGACGACCACCGCGAGCTGGTAGGCCCACAGCCCGTCGGCGCGGTGCAGCACGAAGTCGCCGACCGCCTGCGTGAGGTTCTGCTGCTGCGCACCGAGGCGGCGGTCGTGCCAGTCGATCACGATGTCGGCCTCGGTTGCATCGCAGCTCAGCACCCGCGTCGCGCGCGGCGGCTTGCCGTTCAAGCCGTGGCGGCAGGTGCCGGGGTAGACGAGCTCGCCGTGGCGCGGCTTGCCGTGGCCGGCGGCTTCGAGCGCGAGGGCGATGTCGCGCCGCGTGCAGCCGCAGGGGTACACCTGGCCGGCGGCGCGCAGCGCATCGAGCGCAGCCTCGTAGTGCGCGCCGCGCTGCGACTGCCACACCGGCGGCTCGTCGGGCAGCAGCCCGCACTGCGCGAGCTGTGCCAGGATCTGCGCATCGGTGCCCGGCACGCAGCGCGGCGTGTCGACATCCTCGATGCGCACCCCCCACATGCCGCCATGCGCCCGCGCATCGAGCCAGCTCGCGAGCGCCGCCACCAGCGAGCCGGCGTGCAGCAGGCCGGTCGGCGACGGCGCAAACCGCCCGCGATAGCCCATGACGGTCAGGCTCCGCCCAATGGCAGCAAGCCGCTGTGGCGTTCGATCAGCGCGCTGCGCGTGGCCGGGCTCTCCAGCTGCGACAGCCACCAGCGCAGCGCCAGCCCCAGCTGCGGCTTGCGCGTCGCGCTGCCGGCCGGCACGCTGCGCCACGCATAGCCCAGGCGCGCGACCTGCGTCGGCCGCTGCACCGGCTTGACGACCAGCCGGCCAGCGGCGATGTGCTCGCGCACCAGCGGCTCAGGCAGGAATCCGCAGCCCAGGCAGCGCAGCTGCGCCTCGATCTTGTTCTGCATCGTCGCGACGGTCAGCACGTCCTGCCCGGGCAGCAGGTTCACCGTCAGCGGCGCCATGCGCTGCGCCGAATCGGCGACCGCTACTGCGCGGTGGTGGATCAGGTCGGCATCGCTCAGCACGCCCTCGGCGTTTGCCAGCGGATGGTGCGGCGCCACCGCGAACACGAAGGTGATGCTGCCGAGCGGCTGCATCTGGATGCCGGGCGGCATCGTGCGGTCCACGCCGACGCCGATCGCCAGGTCCGCCTGCCCGCTGACCAGCGCCTCCCAGGTACCGGCCAGCACCTCGGTGCGCAGCCGCAGCCGCGTGCCCGGCCCGCCACTGGTGGCGCCCGGGCTCTCCGGGCTCAGCGCATAGAAGGCCTCGCACAGCTCGAACAGCGTGGCGCGCGACATGATGCCGTCGACCGCGATCGACAACTGCGTCTCCCAGCCGGTCGCGACGCGCTTCACGCGGTTGGCCACCGCATCCATCTCCTGCAGCAAGCGCCGGCCCTCGTGCAGCAGCTCCTCGCCGGCAGCCGTCAGCCTGGCCTGGCGCGAGCGGCGATCGAACAGCAGCACGTCGAGCGCGTCCTCGAGCTGGCGCACGTTGTAGGTCAGCGCCGACGGCACCTTGCCCAACTCGCGGGCGGCCGCGGCGAAGCTGCCGGTGCGGGCGATGACGTCCATCATCGCGAGCGCTTCAGGGGTCAGGACATTGCGGGAACTGGTCATGGCGGGGCCGTCGGAGTTTCGTTCATCTTATTTGAATGAACGCTTCAACGCGCGGCCCGTGATGGGCCGGGGGGCGGCGCCTACAGTCTCTTCCATACCCCAGAGATCACCACTGAAAGGACGCGACATGCTCACCCTGCGCAAATCGACTGAACGTGGCTACGCCGACCACGGCTGGCTGAAGTCGTTCCACAGCTTCTCGTTCGCCGACTACTACGACCCGAAGCACATGGGCTTCGGCAACCTGCGCGTGATCAACGAAGACCGCATCGCCCCGGGCACCGGCTTCGGCACGCACGGCCACCGCGACATGGAGATCGTGTCGTACGTGCTGTCGGGCGCGCTCGGCCACAAGGACAGCATCGGCAACGGCGCGCAGATCGTGCCGGGCGACGTGCAGCGCATGAGCGCCGGCCGCGGCATCCAGCACAGCGAATACAACCACGCGGCGCAGGACACGACGCACTTCCTGCAGATCTGGATCGAGCCGAACGTGCGCGGCATCGAGCCGGGCTACGAGCAGAAGCACTTCGACGACACGCAGAAGCGCGGCGCGCTGCGCCTGGTCGCGAGCCCCGACGGCCGCGAGGATTCGGTGAAGCTGCACGCCAACGCGACGCTGTATGCTGGCCTGTTCGATGGCGACGAGCGCGCCGAGCTGGCGCTGCCGGCGAAGCGCAAGGCCTATGTGCACGTGGTGCGCGGCAGCGTCGAGGTGAACGGCCAGGCGCTGTCCGCCGGCGATGCGGCGATGCTCGACGACGAACCGGCGGTGCGCATCGGCGCCGGTCGCGGTGCCGAGGTGCTGGTCTTCGACCTGCAGTGATCCCTTCCCTTCAACTCACAAGGACGACCCATCATGTTTGATCGATTCCAGAACCCGCTCGCACTCGCTGCGCGCATCCTGCTGGCCCTGATGTTCGTGCTGGCCGGCTTCAGCAAGCTGACCGGCTTCGAGGGCACGGTCGGCTACATCGCGTCGAAGGGCCTGCCGCTGCCGCAGGTCGGCGCGGTGATCGCGCTGCTGGTCGAGATCGTCGGCGGCATCGCGCTGATCGTCGGCTGGAACGCGCGCTGGGCGGCGGCCGTGCTGGCGGTGTTCACCGCGGCCGCCACCGTGATCTTCCACAACTTCTGGGCCGTGCCGGCCGAGCAGGCGATGGTGCAGAACCTGATGTTCATGAAGAACATCTCGGTGATCGGCGGGCTGCTCGCGATCGTGGCCTTCGGTGCCGGTGCGCTGAGCCTGGATGCGAAGCGCCGCTGATGACCATCGACGCCCACCTGCATCGGCGGCCTGCCGCGGCTGACCAACCGGCCAGCGCACTGACATTGCTCACCAATGGCCGCCATGCGTGKGCCGCCGACGTGGACCGCACGCTCGGCAGCAGCGATGCCGCGCCGAGCCCGCACGACCTGCTGGACTCGGCGCTGGCCGCCTGCACCACGCTGACGCTGGAGCTCTACATCCGCCGCAAGGCGCTGGCCGTGCGCTCGCTGCACGTGCAGGTGGACCACGTCGAGACGCGTGGCGATGACGGCGGCGTGCGCTACCAGATGCAGCGCCGCATCCACATCGATGGCGACCTGGCCGAGGCCGATCGCGCCCGGCTGCTCGAGATCGCCGGCAAGTGCCCGATCCACCGGGTGCTCGAAGGGCAGACGCGCATCGAGACCACGATGAGCTGAGGTGCCTTGCTACAGTCGCCGCCATGGACATCATCCTCAAGCTCGTGGCGGTGCTGCCCTGGACGGACTGGGCGGCCCTGGTGGCGTTCTTCTGCGCCTGGGCCGGCTACATCTGGTTCGCGCATCGGCGCGCGCTGACGCAGCCGTCGATCCTCGCGTCGACCAACCGGGTGCGCCGCGAATGGATGCTGCAGACCACCTACCGCGAGGTGCGCGTGATCGACGGCGTGGTGCTGCAGAACCTGTCGACCAGCCCGTCGTTCTTCGCGTCGACCACCATCCTGATCATCGGCGGCCTGCTCGCGGTGCTGGGCACCAGCGACAAGGCCACCGAGATCGTGCGCGACCTGCCGTTCGCGGCCCGCACCTCGGTGCTGGTGTTCGACCTGAAGGTGGTGCTGCTGCTGGGCATCTTCGTCTACGCGTTCTTCCGCTTCACCTGGTCGATGCGGCAGTACACCTTCGGCGCGCTGTTGATCGCCGCGGCGCCGGAGGCCACGCAGTTGCTCGAACAAGGCTCCGACGGCGAGGTGCGCCGGCAGGCCTTCGCGAAGAAGGCGGGCGGCGTGGTCAGCATGGCGGCCGAGACCTTCAACGACGGGCTGCGGGCGTACTACCTGTCATTCGCCGCGGTGGCCTGGTTCTTCTCGCCGCTGATCTTCATGCTCGCGACGGCCGGCGTGGTGTACGTGCTGTACCAGCGCGAGTTCAGGTCGGATGTGCTGGCGGTGTTGAACAGCTGACTTCTTGACCACCGGCTCATAGTGCGCGCCGCGGCGGAGCAGCACCAGCAGCGGCAGGTCGGGATCGTCAGGCCCGACCACCAACCGGTGCTCGTCGTCGGTGTATGGCGTGATGACCTCGATCCGCACGTTGAGTGCGTCGGCGATGGCGCTGGGGCCGAGGTCGAGGATGTCTTCGTCCCAGACGCCGGATGTTTCGAGTCTTTCGAGCATCCGACGGCGTTCGCGGTCGTCGCGCGGAAGGGCCCTGACGTACTGCTTCTCGTCCGGGATGTCGTTCACTGGCTTGTCGTGCCACGTGGCGAATTCGCGTTCGACGTGTTTCACCACCAGCTTGCGCATTCGGGACGGCGAGGATGGAATGCGATCTCGGGTGTCGCCCCCCAAATTCTCCGCCGCGGCAAACACCGAATGCATGAGGCAATTGCCGTCTCCCGGGACGCGCTGTGTCTGCGCATCCTTGAAATAGCTGGGGTCGATGCGCACAGGCGGATCAGCAGGAGCGCTGGCCAACTCGACCGCCAGAAGCTCGTCGGCCTTCATCCAGTAGACCTGCTCCACGGTCTTCAGGTCGTCGCGGAAGCACTGTTCGATGCCTTCGATGCCGACCAGGTTGAAGAAGGCATCCTGGCCTTCGACGGTGTTCAAGTCCGGGAAGGTCTCGCAGGTCTTCCTTGCCTCCAGGCGTGCCTTCTTCGCGATGCTCGCGGTGGGCTCCGCGCCCGTCGACTTGCCGCCCGAGGGCTCGGCAGCCGGCCCCCTCGTTCTCTTGTTCCCCGTCACCGATCCCACGCTCATGCCCTGCTCCCGCGACCAGATCCACCTGGCGCGAGCACTTGGTAACGCCGCGGGCGACGCCGTTCCGTCGCCGGTTCAAATAGCCCGCCGTCAGCCCACGTCGCGCGCCAGCCGCAGCCCGCTGAACTGCCACTGCACCTCGGGCGGGAAGAAGTTGCGGTAGCTGGCCCGCGCATGCCCGGCCGGCGTCGCGCACGAGCCACCGCGCAGCACCATCTGCTGGCTCATGAACTTGCCGTTGTACTCGCCGACGGCGCCGGGCAGCGCCCGGTAGCCGGGGTAGGGCAGGTAGGCCGACTGCGTCCACTCCCACACGTCGCCGAACAGCTGCGACGGCGCATCGGCCGGCGCATCGGCCACCGGCATCGGGTGGAAGGCGCCGCTGTCGGCGAAGTTGGCCCGCGCCTGCGGCCTGGCATGGCGCGCCGCGAACTCCCATTCGGCCTCGGTCGGCAGCCGCGCGCCGGCCCAGCGCGCGTAGGCGTCGGCCTCGAAGTAGCTCAGGTGGCAGGCCGGCGTGTGCGGGTCGACGGCCATCTCGCCATGCAGCGTGTGCGTGAACCATGCGTCGCCATCGCGCCGCCAGTACAGCGGCGCCTGGTGGTTGCCGTTGCGCACCCAGTCCCAGCCGAGCGAGAGCCACAGCTCCGGCCGCTGGTAGCCGCCGTCGTCGATGAAGGCCATCCACTCGCCATGGCTGACCGGCCGCGATGCAAGCTCGAACGGCGCGATGAAGCTGCGGTGGCGCGGTGTCTCGTTGTCGAAGCAGAACGCGCCGTCGCGCTCGGCGTCGTGGCCCAGCTCGAACAGGCCGCCGCCGTAGCCGAACCAGCGCAGCGCCTGCGCCTGCACCGCGGTCATCGGCCAGCGCTTGCCGTAGCCGGGGTGGCCGGGGCTGAACGACAGCGCGTGCTTGATGTCGGTCAGCAGCAGCTCCTGGTGCTGCTGCTCGTGGTGCAGGCCCAGCGTGACCAGCGCGGCCAGCTCCGCATCGCCGCCGCGCTGCGCGATCAGCACCTGCATGCGCGCATCGACATCGGCGCGGTAGCGCAGCACGTCGGCCAGTGCCGGGCGCGTCACCAGGCCGCGCTTGGCGCGCGGGTACTGGTCGCCGATGCCGTTGTAGTAGCTGTTGTAGAGCACGCGGAAGCGCGCGTCGTGCGGCTGGAACTCGCGCTCGAAGCGCTCCAGCAGGAAGGTCTCGAAGAACCAGGTGACGTGCGCGAGGTGCCACTTCGTCGGGCTCGCGTCGGGCATCGACTGCACCTGGCAGTCTTCGGGCGACAGCGGCGCGGCCAGCGCGAGGCTGGTCTCGCGGACCTGGGCATACCGATTGCCGAGCGGACTGTTCGGCTGGACGGGAAGGCTGCCGCGGCGGGGCAAGCTGTGGGACTGCATCGGTGTCTCCTGCGCCGTCGGTCGGCGCCGATCGCAGCGACCTTACACCGATCTCGTCGGCAGCAGTGCCGCGTCGACGGATTCCCTTTCATCGAACACGAAACAGTGGCCGTCGAAGTGCTTGCCACCGGCCTCCTCGAAGTATTTCAGGATGCCGCCTTCGAGCTGCAGCACGTTCTCGACGCCGGCCTCGGCCATGAACAGCGCCGCCTTCTCGCAGCGGATGCCGCCGGTGCAGTAGCTCACCACCGTCTTGCCCTGCAGCTCGGCCGCATGCGCGCGCAGCGCCTGCGGGAACTCGGTGAACTTCGCGATGCGCCAGTCGATCGCGTTCTCGAAGCGGCCGTGGTCCACCTCGAAGGCATTGCGGGTGTCGAGCATCACCACCTCGCGGCCGCTGTCGTCATGGCCGGCATCGAGCCAGCGCGCGAGCGTGCGCGCATCGACGGCCGGCGCGCGCCCCGATTCGGGCCGGAACTGCGGATGGTTCATCCGGATGATCTCGGGCTTGACCTTCACCAGCAGCCTGCCGAACGGCACCGCATCCGACAGGCTCTCCTTCGGCGCCAGCGCCGCGAAGCGCGCGTCGCCGCGCAGCCAGGCCACGAAGCCGCGCACGGCCTCGGGCGCGCCGGCCAGGAACAGGTTGATGCCCTCTTCGGCGAGCAGCACCGTGCCCAACAGGCCGCGCTCGGCCGCTTGTGAGCGAATGCTCTCGCGCAGCGCCTGCGTGTCCGTCAGGGTCACGAACAGGTAGGCGGAGATGTTGAGGATGGGTTTCATATTCGTGCGAAGCCCGGCATTTTACGGAGCGCAGGCTCTCTAAAATCGCCCGATGGCTTTCATCCACCTGCGCACCCACACCGAGTTCTCCGTCGTCGATGGCACCCTGCGGATCGATGACCTGGTGGATGCGGCGGCGCAAGACCACCAGCCCGCCCTCGCGATCACCGACCTGTCGAACCTGTTCGGCGCGGTCAAGTTCTACAGCGCCGCCCGCAAGAAGGGCGTGCAGCCGATCATCGGCGCCGACATCTGGCTCGAGCCCGACACCACCGTCGGCGAGAAGAACCCGAGCCGCCTGCTGCTGCTGGTGCAGAGCGCGGCGGGCTACCACAACCTGTGCGAGCTGCTGTCGCGCGGCTGGGTGCTGAATGCGCAGCGCGCGCAGGCCTGGCACAAGCTCGAATGGCTGCAGGAACTCAACGGCGGGCTGATCGCGCTGTCGGGTGCCGAGATGGGCTCGATCGGCCAGGCGCTGATGGCGCAGGACACCGCGCGCGCCACCGCCGCGGCGCAGAAGTTGGCCGCCATCTTCGACCAGCGCTTCTATCTCGAGCTGCAGCGCGCCGGCCAGCCGACCAACGAGGCCCACGTGCGCGCCGCGGTGCCGCTGGCGGCCGCGCTGCGCCTGCCGGTGGTGGCAACGCACCCGGTGCAGTTCCAGACGCCGGACGACTTCGAGGCCCACGAGGCCCGCACCTGCATCGCCGAGGGCGAGACGCTGACCAACCCGCGGCGCGTCAAGCGCTTCACGCGCGAGCAGTACTTCAAGTCGCAGGCGCAGATGGAGGCGCTGTTCGCCGACCTGCCGAGCGCGCTCGCCAACAGCGTCGAGATCGCCAAGCGCTGCAGCCTGACGCTGGTGCTCGGCAAGCCGCAGCTGCCCGATTTCCCGACGCCCGAGGTCAATGGCGAGCGCATGGCGCCCGAGGCCTACTTCCGCTACGCATCGCACGAAGGCCTGAAGGAGCGGATGCTCCACCTGTACCCGAACGAGGCCGATCGAGCGCGCGAGATGGCGCGCTATGTCGACCGGCTCGACTTCGAGATCAACACGATCCTGAAGATGGGCTTCCCCGGCTACTTCCTGATCGTGGCCGACTTCATCATCTGGGCCAAGACCCACGGCTGCCCGGTCGGCCCGGGCCGCGGCTCGGGCGCCGGCTCGCTGGTGGCCTATGCGCTGAAGATCACCGACCTGGATCCGCTGCGCTACAACCTGCTGTTCGAGCGCTTCCTGAACCCCGAGCGGGTCTCGATGCCCGACTTCGACATCGACTTCTGCCAGGGCAACCGCGACCGCGTCATCGACTACGTCAAGGACAAGTACGGCCGCGACGCCGTCAGCCAGATCGCGACCTTCGGCACGATGGCGGCCAAGGCTGCGCTGCGCGACGTGGGCCGCGTGCTCGGCATGGGCTACGGCCACGTCGACGGCATCGCGAAGCTGGTGCCGGCACCGCCCGGCAAGACCGTCACGCTGAAGCGCCCCGGCGACAAGCCCGACAGCGGCATCATCTACGCGCGCACCGAGGCGCCCGAGATCGAGGAGCGCGAGAAGAACGAGGAAGAGGTCGCCGAGCTGCTCGCGCTGGCCGAGCGCGTCGAGGGCATGGTGCGCAACATCGGCATGCACGCCGGCGGCGTGCTGATCGCGCCCGGCAAGATCACCGATTTCTGCCCGCTGTACATGCAGCCTGGCAGCAACAGCGCGGTCAGCCAGTTCGACAAGGACGACGTCGAGGCGATCGGCCTGGTCAAGTTCGACTTCCTGGGCCTCGCGACGCTGACCATCCTCGAGATGGCGAAGGACTTCATCGTCGCGCGCCATCCGTCGCGCAAGGATTTCGCGTTCGAGAAGATCCCGCTGACCGACCGCGGCGCCTACCAGCTGATGAGCGAGGGAAAGACGGTCGCGGTGTTCCAGCTGGAATCCACCGGCATGCAGCGCATGCTGAAGGATGCGAAGCCGAGCGTCTTCGAGGACATCATCGCGCTGGTGGCGCTGTACCGCCCGGGCCCGATGGACCTGATCCCGAGCTTCTGCGCGCGCAAGCACGGCCGCGAGGAGGTCGAGTATCCGCACCCGCTGATGAAGGAGGTGCTGGAGGAGACCTACGGGATCATGGTCTACCAGGAGCAGGTGATGCAGGTCGCCCAGCGCCTGGGCGGCTACTCGCTCGGCGGCGCCGACCTGCTGCGCCGCGCGATGGGCAAGAAGAAGCTCGAGGAGATGGTCAAGCACCGCGCGACCTTCGCCGAGGGCGCGGCCGGCAACGGCATCGCCGAGCCGCTGGCCAACGAGATCTTCGACCTGATGGAGAAGTTCGCGGGCTACGGCTTCAACAAGTCGCACGCCGCCGCGTATGCGCTGCTGGCCTACCACACGGCCTGGCTGAAGGTGCACTACCTGGCCGAGTTCACCGCGGCCAACATGAGCGTCGCGCTGGACGACACCGACAAGCTCAAGATCTTCCACGACGACGCGGTGATGCTGGGCATCACCTTCGAGCCGCCGAGCATCAACACCGGCACGCACCGCTTCGAGCCGGTCGCCGACAAGGTGGTGCGC
>NZ_JBFUGW010000088.1:0-23373 GCF_056402735.1 Rhizobacter sp. P3_C12 | reverse complement strand
TCGCCGGCGTGTCGAAGAAGGCCTCGTCGCACAGCAGGAAGTACTGCTCCGTCTGCAGCGGAATGAAATCCAGCTCGAAGCGCCGAGCCGCCGTCTCGACCCCGAAGCCCGCATCGGCCATGCCGCTCGCCACGTACGCGGCCACTGCCGCATGCGTGCGCTCCCACGGCGCATAACCGACCGTCCCGGCAGGGTCCACCCCCGCCTGCTGCAGCAGCAGGTCCAGCAGCAGCCGCGTGCCCGAGCCCGGATCCCGGCTGACGAAGCGCACCTCCACGCGCGCCAGGTCGGCCACCCCCTGGATTCGCATTGGATTGCCGCGCGGCAGCATCAGCCCCTGCCGCCGCGTGCTCACGTCGATCAGCATCTGCTCGCCCGGCCGCAGCCACGGCCGGTAGTGCGCGACACCCGCCGCCTCGAACTCGCCCTGCGGCACGTGCACGCCGGCCACGTCGCACTGCCAGCTCGACACCGCCGACACCGCCTCGATGGCCGTGCAGTACTTCCATTCGAGCTGCATGCCGTCGGCCAGCAACTGCTGCTGCAGGATCTCGATCGAGAACCCGTGGCTCGCATGCAGCCGCAACACCGCCGGCGGCTCCTCCATCGCCTGCGCGATCTCGGCCTCCAGCTCCGAGGCGATCGATTCGAACAACGGCGTCAGCCGCGCCGCAATGCGGTGGTCGGCCCACACCAGCTTCTCGCCCAGCGGCGCCAGCGTCGAGTTGCGCCCCGGCGACATGCGCAGCAGCGGCGCACCGAACAGCTCATGCCCCTGCCGCACCATCTGCCAGGCATGGCGGTACGACAACCCGCTCACCTCGCAGGCACGCGCCAGGCTGCCGTGCTGCTGCACGAGGCGCAGCAGTTCGATGAGCCGCGGCATCAGCGTGCCGCTGCCCTCTCGGCTCAGCGACCACTGGGGCTTGATGGTGACTTTGTTCACGAAATACGGCCTTATCGTTTTCCTGCCCATGTAAGCGATTGCTTGTTCACGGGCCTATGTCCACGGCATCATATTGCCGCCACGCCGGCCCCTGCCTACAGTCGGAGCCTGCGTGTCACTGCAGCATCAAGCCCCGTGCGAGCCCGGCGGGATCTTGAATACCGATACTCACAAACCCGGGAGCAAGAATGTCCACAACCACGGCGGATTCGACAGCATCCGCGCCAGCCCCTGCCGCTGGTCTGCTCGACAAAGAGCGCACCATCGCAGGCCCTGGCTTCAATCGTTGGCTCGTCCCACCGGCCGCCCTCGCGATCCACCTGTGCATCGGCATGGCCTATGGCTTCTCGGTGTTCTGGTTGCCATTGTCCAGGGCACTGGGCATCAAGGAAGCCATCAAGTGCGGTCCTGAGGTCGGCTTCTTCGCCGAATTGTTCACCACCACCTGCGACTGGAAGGTCTCCACCCTCGGGTGGATGTACACCCTGTTCTTCGTGTTCCTCGGCTGCTCGGCGGCGCTGTGGGGCGGCTGGCTCGAACGGGCCGGCCCGCGCAAGGCCGGCGTCGTCAGCGCGCTCTGCTGGTGCGGCGGCATGCTGATCTCGGCGCTCGGCATCCACCTGCACCAGTTCTGGCTGATGATCCTCGGCTCCGGCATCATCGGCGGCATCGGCCTCGGCCTCGGCTACATCTCGCCGGTGTCGACGCTGATCAAGTGGTTCCCCGACCGCCGCGGCATGGCCACCGGCATGGCCATCATGGGCTTCGGCGGCGGCGCGATGATCGGTTCGCCACTCGCGGCCGAACTGATGAAGAACTTCGCATCGCCCACCGGTGTCGGCGTGATGCAGACCTTCATCGTGATGGCGGTGGTGTACTTCGTCTTCATGCTGGGCGGCGCCTTCGGCTACCGCGTGCCGCCGAGCGGCTGGAAGCCCGCAGGCTGGACCCCGCCGGTCGCGCAGACCGCCAACGCGATGATCACGCAGCGCCACGTGCACGTGAAGAAGGTGTGGGGCATTCCGCAGTTCTGGCTGGTCTGGCTGGTGCTGTGCATGAACGTCAGCGCCGGCATCGGCGTGATCGGCATGGCCAGCCCGATGCTCCAGGAAGTCTTCGGCGGCAGCCTGATCGGCGTGGCCAAGAAGATCGGCGAACTCGACACCGCGCAGAAGGCGGCGATCGCCGGCATCGCGGCGGGCTTCACGGCCCTGCTGAGCCTGTTCAACATCGGTGGCCGCTTCTTCTGGGCCAGCATCTCGGACAAGCTCGGCCGCAAGCTGACCTACACGATCTTCTTCGTGCTCGGCGGCGTGCTGTACGCCAGCCTGCCGGGCAGCGCAGGGGCCGGCAGCACGCTGCTGTTCGTCGGTGCGGTGTGCATCATCCTGAGCATGTACGGCGGCGGCTTCGCGACGGTGCCGGCCTACCTGGCCGACCTGTTCGGCACGCAGATGGTGGGCGCGATCCACGGCCGCCTGCTGACGGCCTGGGCCACGGCCGGCATCCTGGGCCCGGTGATCGTGAACTACATGCGCGACTACCAGCTCGGCCTGGGCATCCCGCGCGAGCAGGTCTACAACCAGACGATGTACATCCTGGTCGGCATGCTGGTGATCGGCCTGCTCGCCAACCTGTCGATCCGTCCGGTGGCCGACAAGCACTTCATGAACGATCAAGAGCTGGCCGAAGAGAAGCGCCTGGCGCATGACCGCGCGGCTGCAGCCGACGTGGGCAGCGGCCCCGGCGCAGGCGGCACCACGCCGACCTTCGTGGTCGCGCTGGCCTGGGCGGCAGTGGGCATTCCGCTGGCCTGGGGCGTCTACAAGACCTTGCTCACCGTCGGCAAGTTCTTCGCCTGAAGCTGTAGAAGCAACCCAACACGCCGATAAGTCGGCGTGGTGGGTTTGGTTTGCCTGATTGGGAGCGTTCGAGAAAAATGGCAGAGCAGAAGATCGAGTTCTACAAGGGTCCGGCCGGCGGCTGGGGCGCGCTGAAGAGCGTGGCGCACCAGCTGCTGCAGCACGGCATCGCGGCCAAGGGCGCGAAGACGATGCTGTCGGCCAACCAGCCGGACGGTTTCGACTGCCCCGGCTGCGCCTGGCCCGACCGCGACCACACCTCGACCTTCGAGTTCTGCGAGAACGGCGTGAAGGCGGTGGCCGCCGAGGCCACGTCCAAGCGCGCGACGCCCGAGGTGCTGGGCGCGCACACCGTCTCGTGGTTCGCCGAGCAATCCGACTTCTTCCTCGAAGACCTGGGCCGCATCACGCACCCGATKGTGTATGACGCGGCCTCCGACCGCTACCAGGCGATCGACTGGGACCAGGCGTTCGCGATGATCGCGCGCGAGCTGCGCGCGCTGCCGGACCCGAACCAGGCGATCTTCTATACCTCCGGCCGCACCTCCAACGAGGCGGCCTTTCTCTACCAGCTGTTCGTGCGCGAGTACGGCACGAACAACTTCCCCGACTGCTCGAACATGTGCCACGAGCCGAGCGGCTCGGGCCTGCGCCCGACCATCGGCGTCGGCAAGGGCACGGTCACGCTCGACGACTTCGAGCAGGCCGATGCGATCCTCATCTTCGGCCAGAACCCCGGCACCAACCACCCGCGCATGCTCGGCGAGCTGCGCCAGGCCTCGAAGCGCGGCGCGAAGATCGTCAGCTTCAACCCGCTGCGCGAGCGCGGGCTCGAGCGCTTCGCCGACCCGCAGAGCGCGCTCGAGATGACCACGCTCGGCTCGACGCCGATCAGCTCGCATTACTTCCAGCTGCGCATCGGCGGCGACCTCGCGCTCGTCAAGGGCATGTGCAAGCACGTGTTCGAGCTGGACGACCGCGCGCAGCGCGACGGCGCCGCCCGCGTGCTCGATGTGGCCTTCATCGCCGAGCACACGCACGGCTTCGAGGCCTTCGAGGCCGACGTGCGCGCCGAGAGCTGGGAAACGATCGAGGCCGAATCCGGCCTCACGCAAGCGCAGATCTGCCAGGCCGCCGAGCTGTACGCCGGCGCGAAGAGCGTGATCGCCTGCTGGGGCATGGGCATCACCCAGCACCAGCATTCGGTCGCGACGATCCAGATGATCACCAACCTGCTGCTGATGCGCGGCAACCTGGGCCGCCCCGGTGCCGGCGCCTGCCCGGTGCGCGGCCACAGCAACGTGCAGGGCGACCGCACGATGGGCATCTACGAGAAGCCGGCGCCGGCCTTCCTCGACCGCCTGGGCGAGGTGTTCGATTTCGAGCCGCCGCGCGCCGACGGCTTCGACACCGTCGCCGCGATCGAGGCGATGCTCGACGGCCGCGGCAAGGTGTTCTTCGCGATGGGCGGCAACTTCGCGTCGGCCACGCCCGACACGCATGCCACCTGGAAGGCGCTGCGCCGCTGCGAGCTGACGGTGCACGTCGCGACCAAGTTCAACCGCAGCCACGTGATCCACGGCCGCCAGGCGCTGCTGCTGCCCTGCCTGGGCCGCACCGAGGTCGACCTGCAGGCCGCCGGCACGCAGGGTGTGACGGTCGAAGACTCGATGAGCATGGTGCACCTGTCGTCGGGCATCAACGCGCCGGCCTCGCCGATGCTGCTGTCCGAGCCGGCGATCGTCGCGCGGCTGGCGGCTGCCACGCTGCCTTCCAGCAAGACGCCGTGGCTGTGGCTGGTCGAGGACTACAGCCGCATCCKCGACAAGATCGAGGCGGTGTTCGACGACTTCGCCGGCTTCAACGAGAAGATCAGGAAGCCGGGCGGCTTCCGGCTGCGCAACACCGCGTCGGAGCGCGTGTGGGTCACCGCATCGAACAAGGCGCAGTTCAGCGCCCATCCGGTGCCGCGCGACACCGCCGTGCACCGCGCCCGCCAGCAGACCGATGCGGTCGTGCTGACGCTGGCCACGGTGCGCTCGCACGACCAGTACAACACGACGATCTACGGCATGGACGACCGCTACCGTGGCGTCTACGGGCACCGCCGCGTGGTCTTCATCAACCGCGACGACCTGAAGGAAATCGGCATGAAGGCCGGCGACTGGGTCGACATCACGAGCGTGTACTTCGGCGACGCCGGCAATGACGAACGGCGCACCGCCGACAAGTTCCTGCTGGTCGAGTACGACATCCCGCGCGGCTGCATCGCGAGCTACTACCCCGAGACCAACGCGCTGGTGCCGCTGCAGAGCTTCGCGATCGGCGCCCGCACGCCGACCTCGAAGTCGATCCCGGTGGTGCTGACACTGCGCCCGAAGGACGGGTCGGTGGCAAACGCGCGCGATGTCGTCGAACCCGCCGTCGCCTGAGGAAGCTGAAAACGCACCCGCGCCGCTCGAGGAGCGTGCGCTGCCGGAGTTGCTCGAGCTCGACGAAGACGGCCGCGGCGTCTCGCTGACGCGGCTGGCCAAGCGGCTGGGCGTGCGCGTCAGCGTGCTGATCCGCCTCTACACGCGGATGAGCGATGCCCGCATCGGCGACGCGGTCGGCCCCGGCTGGGTGCGCCTGCAGGTCGACGAGGCCGGACAATGGCGGGCCTTCGCCACCGACATCGCACGCCGATTGACATGAGCCTTCCCCAACCCGACACCTGCGACCTGCCCGACAGCCTGCCGCCCACCGAGGCGGTGTCGGTGCGCCGCCACGTCGGTGCGGAGGCCAGCGAGCGCCGCGACACCGTGGCCGTGGAGTCGCCGGTCGCGCTGGTCTTCAACGGGCTGTCGCACGCGGTGATGATGGCCACGCCGACCGACCTGGAGGCCTTCGGGCTCGGCTTCGCGCTCTCCGAAGGGCTGATCACCGGCCGCGACGAATGCCGCGACATCGAGGTGATGGCCCATGCGCGCGGCTGCGAGGTGCACCTGACGGTGTCGTCACGTGCGTTCGCGGCCCTGAAGGACCGCAAGCGCTCGCTCGAGGGCCGCACCGGCTGCGGGCTGTGCGGCATCGACAGCCTGGCGCAGCTCGACCTGATGCCCACCGCGCGCGTCCCCGAGCACGCGCCGATCCCGGCCGACGTGGTGCTGCGCGCGTTCGCCGCGCTGCCGGCCCGGCAGGCGCTGAACGCGGTCACCGGCGCCTRCCATGCGGCCGGCTGGGCCACGCCCACCGGCGAGCTGCTCGACGTGACCGAGGACGTCGGCCGCCACAACGCGCTCGACAAGCTGCTCGGCCGCCTCGCGCTGGCGGGCCGGCTCGGCGCACCGGGCTTCGTCGTGATGTCCAGCCGCGCCAGCTACGAGCTGGTGAGCAAGTGCGCGCGGCTGCAGGTCGGCACGCTGGCCGCGATCTCGGCACCGACCTCGCTCGCCGTCGACATCGCGCGGCAGTCGGGGCTGCAGCTGTACGGCTTCTGCCGCGGCCAGCAGGCGGTGGACTACACCGCGCTCGCGACGCTCGGCTGACACGCCCTGACATCGACAAACTGGGGGGTTCGGTTTCCGCGAACTTGGGGATGCCGTGAACGCGGCGTGAAGGCACGCTGTCGTTGCTGCCTCACCAGGACCAACCATGGCCCCCCCGGTCGTCGACCTGAGCAAGACCCTCTCGCTGGCCACGATCACCGCCGACGAGCGCGCGCTGCTGGCGCAGTTGCAGGGCAACCTGTTGAAGGGCCACGGCCGGCCGCAGGCGGCGCACCTGCTGCTGAAGTTCGGCCATGCGCAGGCCGGGCGCGACTTCCTGCGTGCGCTGCGGCCGCGGCTCGGCCGTGCCGACACGCAGCTCGCCGATGCGCAGCGCGTGCGCGCCGCGCGCGCGGCCGGCACGCCGCTGCAGACGCCGCTGTTCGTGTCGTGCCTGCTGTCGGCCAGCGGCTACCGGGCACTGCAGGTGCCGCGCGGGCGCTGGCCGTCGGACCCGGCGTTCATCGAAGGCCTGAAGGACCGGCAGCCGATGCTGCGCGACCCCGACCAGGCCGGCTGGGAGCCGGCCTGGCGCGACGAGGTGCACGCGCTGGTGCAGCTGGCAGGCGATGCGCCGCAGGTGGAGGCGGCGCTCGCCGACTGGACGGCGGCGCCCCGCGAGGGTGTCGAGCTGCTCGGCATCGAGCACGCCCGCAGCTGGCGCAATGGCCGCGGCGAAGGCATCGAGCATTTCGGTTTCGTGTCGGGGCGCAGCCAGCCCTTGATGATCGAGGAGGACATCGCCCGCGACGCACTGCGTGGCGGGGGCAGCGAGCGGTGGTCGCCGCGCTTCGCGCTGTCGCAGGTGCTGGTGCGCGACGCGGCGGTCGATGATCCGGCGGCGCACGGCTCGTACGTCGTCTACCGCAAGCTCGAGCAGAACGTGCAGGCCTTCCAGCAGGCCGAGGCGGCGCTGGCACGCGGGCTGCGCAAGCTCGGCGCGGCCGCCGACGTGGCGCTGGCCGGCGCGATGCTGGTGGGCCGTTTCGCCGACGGCACGCCGCTCGCGATGCAGGGCCACGCCGGGTTGGCGGAACCGGTGGCCAACGATTTCGATTACGCCGCCGACCCGCAGGGGCTCCGGTGCCCGTTCCATGCCCACATCCGCAAGACGAACCCGCGCGGCGACACGGTGCGCGAATTCGGCATCGCGCCGGCGGCCGAGCGTGCGCGGCTGATGGCGCGGCGCAGCATGCCGTACGGCGAGCGGCGGCAGGATGCGCAGGGGCGCTTCGGCGATGCGCCCTCGCACGGCGTCGGGCTGCTGTTCATGGCCTGCCAGGCGAGCATCGTCGAGCAGTTCGAGTTCTCGCAGGCGAACTGGGCCAACGACGAGGGCTTCGTGCTCGGCCACACCGGCATCGACCCGCTGGCCGGCCAGGGCGGCGCGGTGAAGCACCGCCACCATGCGGGCTGGGGGGATGCGCAGGCGCCGACGCTGTCGCAGCGGATGTCCGGKTTCGTGACGTTGAAGGGTGGGGAGTATTTCTTCGCGCCGTCGCTGGGGTTCTTCGCGAACTTGTAGCCCGGATGCCAATCCGGGTTCCACGGCCACGAATTCCGGATTGGCATCCGGGCTAGGCAGCGCAGCTCCGAAACCCCGTGAACTGCACATCGCAATCCGGCAACTCGAAATTGCGATAGCACGCATGCCGCAGCCGCTCGCGCGTCGCGAACGACGCGCCGCGCAGCACGCGGTGGCGGTCGTCGAAGCCGGGCATCGAATGCCCGAGGTCCGGCCCCGGCTCGAAATGGTCGTAGGGCCGGAAGCGGCCGGCCGTCCATTCCCACACCTGGCCCCAGCGGAAGCCGCGCGATTCGCCGGCGCGCGCCGCATGCTCCCACTCCACCTCGGTCGGCAGCCGCCGGCCGGCCCAGCGGCACCAGGCGTCGGCCTCGTACCAGCTCAGGTGCAGCGCAGCCTGCCCGAGCGGCACGCGCGCCAGCCGGCCGAAGCGCTGCTGCAGCACGCCCTGGCGCAGCTGGTCGACATACAGCGGGCTGCGCCGCCCGCCCGCCTGCACCCAGGCCCAACCCTCGGGCGTCCACCAGCGCGCTTCGTCATAGCCGCCATCCTCGACGAACTCGCCGTACTGCGCCCAGCTCACCGCCTGCGCGTCGATCTCGAACTCGGGCAGCGTCACGTCGTGTGCCGGCTGCTCGTTGTCGTACGCGAAGCCCTCGCCCGATTCGCTGCCGATGCGCGAGCGCGTCGCCGGGAACAGCAGCGCTGGCCGCGCCGGCAGCGTCGACAGCGCGGGCCACAGCCCGGCATCGAAGCCGAGCTGCTGCGACAGCACCGCCAGGCCCTCGGCATGCGCGTCTTCATGGAACAGCGCGAGACGGAAGAAATACAGCGCCGCATCGCCCTCGTGCGCATGCTCCAGCAGCTCGAGCGTGGTCTCCAGCGTCTCGGCCAGGTAGGCGCGCACCGCCTGCGCATCGGGCAGCGCCAGCGCGCGGCGCGTGGCCACCGGCGCCAGCGAGGCGTCGAACCAGCCATCGGCCCCCGGCTCGATCGACGCGAGCCGCGGCGCCCGCGGGTTGCAGTGCTCGCCGCGGTGGCGCTGCACGTTGCGGCCGATCCAGTACTCCTGGTACCAGCCCAGGTGGCCGAGCGTCCACAGCGGCGGATCCACCGCGGGCCGCAGCGATTCCGGCACCGCCACGCGCGCGTCCTCGAAGGCCTGCAGCCAGCGCAGCGAATGGTTGCGCGCATCCATCAGCGCGAGCGACAGCAGGTCGCGGCCGGCGCGGCGCATGCGGGCCGCATCGATGGGCGGGGCTTGGAAATCCAGCATCGGAGGGGCGACGTGGTGCGCAGCAGAGTGGCGTAGAAAGTGGCGGAGAATAGCGCGCCGCGAGATACTGTGGTTTCGTACAGCCACCACCATGACCCGACGCCTGATCGCCCACCTCGACATGGACGCCTTCTACGCGTCCGTCGAACTGCTGCGCTACCCCGAGCTGCGCGGCCAGGCGGTGGTGATCGGCGGCGGGCGCGACAGCAAGCCGCGCCAGCTGGCCGACGGCAGCTGGCGCTACGCGAAGCTGCGCGACTACACCGGCCGCGGCGTCATCACCACCTCCACCTACGCGGCACGCGCGCTCGGCGTGTACTCGGCGATGGGCATGATGAAGGCCGCCGTGCTGGCGCCCGACGCCATCCTGCTGCCGGTCGACTTCGACGAATACCGGCGCTACTCGCGCCTGTTCAAGGCCGCGGTGCGGCAGATCGCGCCGCTGGTCGAAGACCGCGGCATCGACGAGATCTACATCGACCTGACCGACGTACCCGGCGCACAGCACGACGCCGGCCGCAGCCTCGGCCAGGCGCTGAAAGACGCGGTGTTCGACGCCACCGGCCTGACCTGCTCGGTCGGCGTCACGCCGAACAAGCTGCTGTCCAAGCTGTGCTCCGAACTCGACAAGCCGAACGGCCTGACGCTGCTGTCGTTCGATGAAATCCCGGCGCGCATCTGGCCGCTGGCCGCGAAGAAGGTCAACGGCATCGGCCCGAAGGCGAGCGAGAAGCTGGCCGGCTTCGGCCTGCACACCATCGGCGACATCGCCGCGGCCGACCCGGCCTGGCTGGTCGAGCACTTCGGCAAGAGCTACGGCGCGTGGCTGCACGAGGCCTCGCACGGCCGCGACGAGCGCGCCGTGGTGACGTACAGCGAGCCGAAGTCGATCAGCCGCGAGACCACCTTCGACCGCGACCTGCACGCGGTGCGCGACCGGCCCGCGCTGTCGGCCATCTTCACCGAGCTGTGCGTGGAGCTCGCCGGCGACCTGGCGCGCAAGGGCTACGCCGGCAAGACCATCGGCATCAAGCTGCGCTTCGACGATTTCAAGATCGTCACGCGCGACCTGACGCTGCCCGCCCACACGATGGACGCCCGCACGATCCGCCGCGCCGCGGGCGAATGCCTGAAGCGCGTCGACCTGTCGCGCCGGCTGCGGCTGCTGGGCGTGCGCGCCGGCAACCTGGCCACGCTGAGCGAGCTGGTCGCCCCGATGGCCGCGCCGCCCGAGGTGCGCGAGGCCGAGCCGGTCTACGCGCCGATGCCGTTGTTCGATCAGCCAGACCCGTAGCCCGGATTGCCAATTTTTCACGTTAAGGGGACCATGCGCCCCTGCGCGATCGGCAGACTGCATCCGTGGCCGACCTCAGTGCGTAGATCCGCCAACGAACCTGAGGAGACCCCATGCCCTTGCATCGACTGGCGCTCGCGTGCGCCGTCCTTCCCCTCGCCGTCGCCACCGCGCCGGTGCTGGCCCAGAGCAGCACCTACGGCGGCAAGCTGCTGCTGACCGGCGGCGTCAGCAGCATCGACGGTGCGGCTGGCGGCGGCCTGACGCCCTGGGCCGTGACCGGCGGCTATGGCACGACCCGCGAGTTCGGCGGCTCGGCCTTCGTGACTCGCGTGAAGACGCAGGACTACGGACTGAGCGGCTATGGCGTCGCAGTCGCCTATGACGATCGCATCGAGCTCTCGCTCGCCCACCAGGATTTCGACACCGGCCCGGTCGGCGGGGCCCTCGCCGGCGTGCTGGGCGATCCGTCGTTCAACGACCTGCGGCTGAAGCAGGACATCGTCGGCCTGAAGCTGCGCGTGGCCGGCGATGCGGTGCTCGACAGCGACAGCTGGATGCCGCAGATCGCCGTCGGCCTGCAGTACAAGAAGGCGCATTCCGGGCCGCTGGCCGACGTGCTGACCGCGTTCGGCGCGAAGGACAGCGGCACCGACCTCTACGTCAGCGCGACCAAGCTGTTCCTCGCACAGGGCATCCTCGCCAACCTGACACTGCGCGCCACCAAGGCCAACCAGAACGGCCTGCTCGGCTTCGGCGCGACCGAACACGACAGCTACCGGCTGCAGCCCGAGGTGTCGCTGGCCTATCTGTTCAGCAAGACCATCGCGGCCGGCATCGAATACCGCGCCAAGCCGGACAACTTCCGCCACAACACCGCGCTCGGCGCCGGCGCGCTGAAGGAGGACGACTGGGCCGACGTGTTCATCGCGTGGGCGCCGTGCAAGAACTTCTCGCTGACCGCCGCTTACGTCGACCTCGGCAAGATCGTGCCGGGCGTCGTGACGCGCCGGCAGAACGGCGGCTACCTGTCCGCGCAGATCGCGTTCTGACCCCTGCCAGGAGACCCACGATGAACCGCATCCTTTCCACRCTGGCCCGTGCGCTGCTGCTCGGCGCGGCGCTCATGGCCGGCGGCGCGCATGCGCAGACCACCACCAAGCCCACCGATGACGCGCTCTACCAGCAGCTCGGCGCGCAGCCCGGCCTCGTGAAGCTGGTCGACGACTTCATGGTCCGGCTGCTGGCCGACCCGCGGATGAACCCGTTCTTCAAGGACGTCGACCAGGCGCACGTGAAGGCCGAGCTGGTCACGCAGTTCTGCGAGGTGTCGGGCGGCCCATGCCGGCGCAAGGGCCCGGACATGAAGCAGGCGCACGCCGGCATGGACATCAACAAGAACAACTTCAACGCGCTGGTCGAGGTGCTGCAGCAGGCGATGGAGGCGCAGGGCATCGCGTTCACCACGCAGAACAAGCTGCTCGCCAGGCTGGCGCCAATGCACCGCGACATCATCAACACACCCTGAGCCACACCATGACCTCTTCCCACCCGACCCTGCGCGCCCTCGCGCTCGCCCTGACCACCCTCCTCGCGCTGAACGCGCAGGCCGCCAGCGTGCAGGTCCTCGTGACCGATGCCGACGGCAAGCCGGCCATCGACACCGTGGTGCTGATCGAGCCGGCGATCAAGCCGCTGCTGAAGCCGCCGGCGGCGCCGGTCGTGATCGCGCAGGAGAACCTGCGTTTCGCGCCCTTCCTGACGGTGGTGCCGGCCGGCACGACGCTGCGCTTCCTGAACCGCGACAGCTACGACCACCACGTGCGCTCGGTGCCGAGCGGGCCGCTGGGCAGCATGCCGGCGGTGAAGAGCTTCGAGATCCGGCTGGATGCCGCGGAATCGGCGCCTGCGGCCGGTGGCCGCAAATCCGAGTACGACGACTACCAGGCTGCCGCACCGCGCGCCAAGAAGACCGGCAGCTCGCAGGCCGACATCAAGGTCGAGACGGCCGGCCCGATCGGGCTGGGCTGCCACCTGCATGCGTCGATGCGCGGGCAGGTGTACGTGACCGACACGCCGTGGTACGCGAAGACCGACGAGAACGGCATCGCCCGCATCGACAACGTGCCCGAGGGCGCGGCGCAGCTCGTGCTGTGGCACCCGGACCAGTTGCAGGACCAGCCGGCGCAGCCGGTGCAGGTGGGTGCCGAGGCGCTGAAGGCCGGTGGCAAGCTCAACTTCGTGCCGCGCAAGCGCCGCGGCGCCTGAGCGTCACGACGCGGCGTCGGCGTGCCGCGTCGGCGGCAGCATCGCCGCGATCGACTCGCTGATGCCGGTGATGCCCTGGTTGTTCAGGCCGGCGTCCTTCATCACCGCGTCGATGATGGGCTTGGCGATCTGGTACTGCAGCGCCGAGTTGACGACCTGCTCCGGAAAGGTGCCGGTGCCGGCTTGACCTGATCCCGCCGCGCCGTTCCCGTCGCCGCCCTGGCCCAGGCCGTTGACCTGGAAGATGCGGATCGAATCGATCTGCTCCATCGGCTTGACCGCCTGCGCAATGATGTGCGGCAACTGCTGCAACAGCTGCATGCGCACCTGCAGGTCGATCTGGGCCGACGACAGCGTGTTCAGCGCGTCGTTCAACGCGCGCCGCCCCTCGGCCTCGGCCAGCGCCGCCGCCTGGCGCGCCGCGGCCTCGATGCGGATCGCCTCGGCGCGATCGACCGTCGCGTCCTTCTCGGCCGCAGCGGCCACCTTCACCGCGATCGCCTTCTGCTGGGCGGTCTTGTCGGCCTCGATCAGCTCGATCTCCTTCAGGCGCTCGGCCACCGCGACCTCGCGCGCCGTCGTCACGCCTTCTTCCGACTTCACCGCTTCGGCCCGCGCCGCGTTGGCTGCGGCATCGGCTTCCGACTGCTCGCGCGACTTGTTGGCGATCGCGATCTGCGTGTCCTGGCGCGCGATCTCGACCTGCTTGCGCTGCTCGGCGCGCTGCACCTCGGTCTGGCGCTCGCTCTCGATGGTGCGCGTCTGCACGGCCAGGTTCTTCTCGATCTCGGCCGCCTTGATCTCGCGCTCGGCGACGATGCGCTTCTGGCTCACCTGGCGCTCGGCCTCGATCTTCACCGTCTCCGCCTCGCGGCTGCGCTCGGCCTGCTGCTGCGCGATCTGCGCCATCTGCTCGGCACGCGCGATCTCGATCTCGCGCTGCTGGGTCAGCGTCGCGAACTCCTGGTCCTTCTCGATCAGCAGCTTCTGGCGCGATGCATCGAGGTTCTTGGTGCGCACCTGCATCTCGGTGTCCTGCTCGACGTCGTTGCGCTGCTTGCGGCGCGACTCGGTCTGCTCGGTCAACCTCGTCAGGCCCTCGGCGTCGAAGGCGTTGTTCGGGTTGAAGAACTGCTTGTCGGTCTGGTCCAGGCTGGTCAGCGAGACGGACTCGAGCTCGAGCCCGTTCTTCTCGAGGTCTTCGGCCACCGCGTTCTGCACCGCCTGCACGAACTCGCGGCGCTTGTCCTGCAGCTCCTGGATGGTCATGGTCGCGGCGGTCGCGCGCAGCGAATCGACGAACTTGTCCTCGACCAGCGCCTTCAGCTCGTTCGGGCTCAGCGTGCGCGCACCCAGCGTCTGGGCCGCGGTGCTGATCGCCTCGGCGGTCTGCTTGACGCGCACGAAGAACGCCGCGATCACGTCGACGCGCATGCGGTCTTTCGTGATCAGGCTCTCGCGCTCGCGGCGAAGCACCTCGAGCTTGAGCGTGTTCATGTTCACCATCACCAGCTCATGGAACACCGGCAGCACGATGGCGCCGCCGTCCATGATGACCTTCTGGCCGCCCAGGCCGGTGCGAACGAACGCGGTTTCCTTGGTGGAGCGCTTGTAGAGCCGCGCCAGCACCAGGCCGATCAGCACGATCGCCAGCAGCGCAATGGCGGCGAGCACGCCGATCTCGATCAGACTGTTCATCACGACCTCCTCCTCGATGGATCCGAAACGTTGTGGGTGCCCCGCACGCTACATCAGCGTCGGGTGCGGGTTCGCTATCACTCTGTAGATGCTGCCGACGCGCGACACCACCAGCACCTCCATGCCGTCGGCCAGCACCAGGCCGGCCACGTCGGGTTCGGCCAGGAGGAAATGGGCCCGGCCGTGCGCATCGCGCAGCCGCGCCTGCGAGGCCAGCCCTTCGCGAGTGGACGCGCTGGTGATGGTGGCGACCCGGCCGATGAACTCGCGTTCGCTGACGATGGAGCTTTCGTCGCGCGGGATGATCCGCCCGAGCGCGCCGCCGAGCAGGCGCACCGCCGCGACGGCGCCGGCACCGGCCGGCAGCGAGGCGACCAGGCCCGGCAGGTAGGCGCCGCTGACGCCCGAGGCCAGCATCTGCACCAGGTAGCCGCAGATCGAGAAGCCGGCCAGCAGCAGCACCAGCAGGATCAGCGTCGGCACCTTGCCCAGGTGCAGCCAGCCCAGCACGCCGTCCAGGCCGGCGTCGGAATGGGGCTCGGGCAGCAGCGAGTGGTCGATCCACTCGCTCGGGCTGAACGACGACAGCAAGCCGACCAGCTCCAGCACCGCGAGGCCGAGCATCACCACGAAGGCCGCGCCGAAGGGCACCGTCTGCGGCGCCGTCAGGAGATTCATGCCTGGGCCGCCTTCAGCTTCATCAGGCGCTCCTCGATCTGGTTGTTCAGCACCATGTCCTCCAGCTCCTTCAGCCGCGCGGCATGCTCGATCGACGTGCCGGCCGCGGCCGGCGACAAGCCGGTCTCGCGCTGGTAGATGCGGTCGAAGGCGGAGCTGGCGGCCTCGACCCGGCGCTCGCTGCTGCGCGTGGTGGCGGCATGCGCGGTGCCGCCGGCCACCGCCTTGCGCGAGGCACGGAAGTTCTGCAGCGCCTCGGTCATCTCGCGGCGCTTGGCCAGCAGCGCGTTGACGTAGCCGGTGAGTTCGGTCTCTTCGCCGGACAGCTCGGCCAGCGAGCGCTCGAGCACAGGGATCTGGGCCTCGATGTCGAGCTGGCGCGCCACCGCGACGCGGGCCAGGTCTTCGCGCGACTGCGCGATGGCCTCGTCGATGTGGGCCGACAGCTCGGTGTGGCGGCGGTTCAGCAGCGCGTGCTGTTGCTGTGCCAGGTGGCGGTTGGCCGCGGCGGTGCCCAGCTCGTGGCGCACCTCGTCGACCACCTTGTCGATTTCGCGCAGGGCCTGCTCCATCATCGCCTCGGGAGCGGCGCCTTCGAGCCGGTCGAGCAGCGCATGGGCACTGCCGACGATGACGCGGCCGACGCGCGCCTTCAGGGAATCAGCCATGGGGACCTCCTTGCTTGTCGTTGAGAAGCTGGGCGAGTTCGAGCGTGCTCTTCCAGTGTCGTCGCACCACGCCGGGATCGAAAGCCGATGCCTCGCTGGTCGCGCCCTGGCGCAGCAGGCCATCGGCCATCGCGAACAGGCGCCGCACCAGCGCGTCTTCCAGCGCGCGCGCCTCGCCGGCATTGGCGGGGCGCGACGACACCACCAGCGCGAGCGTGGAAGTCAGCTGCTCCAGCGAGGCGGCCAGCAGGTCGGAGTGTCGGCCGGATTCGCGCTCGGCCGCCACCAGGCCGTCGCGCAGGCCGCCCATCAGGTCGCGCACCCAGGCATGGGCCGCGGCGTAGTCGAAGGCACCGTCGTACTGGCGCTTCAGCTGGGACAGCAGCACCCGCACCTTGTCGCTGTTGGTGGGCGCGCCTTCGATCTCCAGGCCGGCCAGCCAGAGGTAGATGTCGCCGGGCAATCGCGCGGACACCGGCTCCATGGACGAGGTTCTCACCATGACGCTTCCTTCGCAGTCGTTCCGTTGCGGCCCAGTGTATTCAATTGAATTCGTTTGTCAACAAACGAATTCGACGCGCCCGAGAGCGGCCTATCATCGCGCCTCATGAGCCTGCCCGACCTCCGCTACCCGTCGATCGACGGCCTGCGCGCCTTCGAGTGCGCGGCCCGCCTGGGCAGCTTCGAGCGCGCGGCCGATGAGTTGCACGTGACGGCGAGCGCGATCGGCAAGCGCATCGCGACGCTGGAGGAGCTGCTCGGCACCCCGCTGCTGACGCGCTCGGCGCGGGCGCTGGTGCTGACGCCGGCCGGCAAGGAGTACCTGGCCCAGGTCTCGACCGCGCTCGGCCTGCTGGCTGCAGTGCCCTTGCACCAGCGCGCCGCGCAGCAGGTGCAGCGGCTGCGCATCACGGCGCCGCCGACGTTCGCGCGCCAGGTGCTGGTGCCGCACCTGCAGCAGTTCACCGAGGCGCATCCGCGGGTCGAGCTGGAGATCGTGCTGTCGATCCCGTTCCTCGACGTGGTGGGCAGCGAGGCCGACATCGAGGTGCGCCACCTCGACGATGCGGTGGGCGAGGCGCCGCCGCTGATGCACGACGTGGTGATGGCGATGGCCGCGCCTTCGCTGATCGCGCGGCTGGGGCCGCTGCGCACGCCGGCCGACCTGGCCGACGCGCCCTTGCTGCGCACGCCGATCGAACCGTGGACGCCGTGGTTCCGCGCGGCGGGCCTGGACTGGGGCGAGCCGACGCAGGGCACGAAGCTGGTCGACCTGGGGCTGACGCTGGAGGCGGCTGTCAGCGGCCAGGGCGTGGTGCTGGCGCGACCGAGCCTGGCGCGGCCGTGGCTGGCGAGCGGCGCGCTGCGGCCGCTGTTTGCGCTGGCGACGACGCCGACGCGGCAATACCGGCTGCTGCCGCATGCGGCCGACGGTGCGGCGGCGGAGTTTGCGCGGTGGCTGCGCGGCACCTGCGGTGCGGTGGCGAGCGAAGCACTTGCCGAGGCGCGAGCGCTGGCGTCTGTTTCGGGTTAGTCCGGAAGATCTTTCCGATCAAACCGGCACCGCCCCCGACTAGCATGGCGGGCGCTCGCCCACCTCCGTTCGGGCTGAGCCTGTCGAAGCCGGCGCACCTCGCGGGCACTTCGACAGGCTCAGTGCGAACGGAGAACTGCCCTGCATTTCAGGACCATCCATGCCCGTGATCACCTGCATCGAAGACCTCCGCGTGCTCGCCGAGAAGCGCGTGCCGCGCATGTTCTACGACTACGCCGACTCCGGCTCGTACACCGAGGGCACCTACCGCGCCAACGAGAGCGAGTTCCAGAAGATCAAGCTGCGCCAGCGCGTGGCCGTGAACCTGGCCAACCGCTCGCTGCGCACGCAGATGATCGGCATCGACGTGGCGATGCCGGTGGCGCTGGCGCCGATCGGCATGTGCGGCATGCAGCATGCCGACGGCGAGATCCTGGCGGCGCGCGCGGCCGAGAAATTCGGCGTGCCGTTCACGCTGTCGACGATGAGCATCAGCTCGATCGAGGACGTGGCCGCCAACACGACCGCGCCGTTCTGGTTCCAGCTCTACGTGATGAAGGACCGGGATTTCGTCGAGCGCTTGATCGATCGCGCGAAGGCCGCGAAGTGCGGCGCGCTGGTGCTGACGCTGGACCTGCAGATCCTCGGGCAACGGCACAAGGACCTGAAGAACGGCTTGTCGGCACCGCCGAAGCCGACCATCGCGAACCTGATCAACCTGGCGACCAAGCCGCAGTGGTGCATGGCGATGCTGGGCACGAAGCGCCGCACCTTCGGCAACATCGTCGGGCATGTGAAGGGCGTGGCCGACATGTCGTCGCTGGGCTCGTGGACGGCCGACCAGTTCGACCCGACGCTCAGCTGGGCCGATGTGGAATGGATCAAGAAGCGCTGGGGCGGCAAGCTGATCCTGAAGGGCATCCTGGATGCGGAAGACGCCCGGCTCGCGGCCGACACGGGCGCCGATGCGCTGATCGTGTCGAACCACGGCGGGCGGCAGCTCGATGGCGCCTTGTCGTCGATCGAAGCCCTCCCGGGCATCGTCGACGCGGTGGGGTCACGCATCGAGGTCTGGATGGACGGCGGGATCCGCTCCGGCCAGGACGTGCTGAAGGCCGTCGCGCTCGGTGCCAAGGGCACGATGCTCGGCCGCGCCTTCATCTACGGACTCGGCGCGATGGGCGAGGCTGGGGTGACGAAGGCGCTGCAGGTCATCGCGAAGGAGCTGGATACGACGATGGCGTTTTGTGGGAGGACCGATATTCGCCACGTGGACGACGGCATCCTGCGCTGATCACCAGCCCTGCATTCGGATCAGTTGCTTGCCGAGTTCGAATGCTCCGACCCCTTCAGAGGGAACAACGCTCGAACCCTCTTCTCACATTGCTGGAAGTTCTCATTGTCCTCGCTAAACACTAGATCGACATGTGCCCGCTCCCATTTTCTTGAGCCGATCACCTCTTCGGACAACTGCTGTGCCTCCCTGATGAATCCCTTCAGCTTTTCTACCTGATCGGCATCAAGAACCACGTTGTTGGCGTAGTGGGCCGACCCCATCCAGTCAATGCAGTCTCTATTGTTGTCGATCAAAGCACCGAATTTCACTATTGCCTTAAGGCTGTTATTCCCTTCCGCAAGCTCGATCAACATTTCATTATCTAGGATCTTATCAATGCCACGCGTAGCTGCCGCCAGCCCCCGGAAGATGCGAGACAACTGAAATTTCGTTCCATTGTGACCCGCCCTGAATTCCCGGAGTACTTCGGAAAAATTATTAGTAACAATTTTCGCTATTTTATCCAAATCCACCTTCCCCACTGCAGAGAAATTCGCAACGGCAGCAGTATAGTTGTCCAAATTTATCTTTGCTTTGTCGATCTCTGATTCTCGTCCGCGGGAAAACTCACTAGGCACGCCGAAGGCCGTCGTGGCAGCCGAGATGCTATCTCTCAGCGCTGTCGACTTCGGATCTCCATCAATCTTCTCTCCATTCGCCAAGAAGTTTATTTTGTATTCCGGATGACGAGCCAGGAAATCAAGCCCCATCTCCACCATGATTCTGCCAGCGTCCTTTTGAGGGTATCCGAATATTCCAGCACTGATCGGAACCAGCGACAGGTCATGAATAGGATTCTGCTCCAACCCCTCACGCCCCCTGTTGTATTTCAGAACACCCTGAAAGAAGGATGCATAGCAGGCACGGAGCTTCTGCTCTTGTCGCTTCGAGGCAGTCTTTCCTTGAAACAACTGGCGCAGCTTGACTTTGCCACCGAGCACGTACCAGGCATTCCGATTCGGCCCTCTAATACTGATGACTGCTTCCGGGGCACTCTTGTCATTTCCCCCCAAAATCTTCATCGCACCGGAGATTGGCACCACGAATGCGTCGGCCACATTGGCATGCCCCACCTCATCGGTATACCCTGCATAGGCAGCCTGCTGTGCTTGCTTGAATTCCTTCTGATTCAGCCCTTTCTGAATGGCAAGCGATACGCCACCCTTGCCCCAACCAGTAGGACTGGCAGGATTCAGGACAATTCGTCCGAACTGTTCTGCGATGTTGAATTTTCCCGCGATGTCTTTCGGATTGCAATCGCTGTAGAGAAACTCGGCTCTCGTCGCGGCTCCCAAGAGACCATCCACATACTCCCCGAGCTCTTTACACCAAGAATGTGCTTGGATGGATCCACTTTTTTCCGCCGCCTTCCATGCATCGCAAAATGATCTGACTTTCTTTAGATCCACGGACTCCCCCCGGAGAATTGCCTGCATTTCCTCGATAGGGCCTACCTCTATGGCGAGTTCCATCGCCAACTCCTGAATCGTGCTTTTCTGCGTGAAGTAGGCGAAACCATCGAGCTTGTTTCCCCATTTTTTTATCGTATCCCTCCCTTTAACTGCCTCATTCGGATTGGCGACCTGCTTGTCAATCCGCGAACGCGTGCGCAACAGTTGCTTCTTGTGATATTCAGCCTCCTTCCTGGGTGATGGAACATGGATATTCTTAATTCTTCTGGATTGGATGTTCGTCTTCATGTCTGCAAAGTGGGTTGAGAAAGTGGGGTGTGGAATTCCAAACGCTCGACAGCGTTCAGCCTGTAGCTCGATCCAGATGCGGTGGGGTCGGGGTGCCATGACTCAAACCAGATGGCCGATAGTTCACCTCGCTCACGAAGCAGGCTCACCAACGCCCGGCAGTCGAGTCCCTCGAGGTCGACGGGCTCCCTGTAGATCACGGTCGCACCGTCGGTGTCCATTCCGCAACCAATCCCACCGCGCTGATTCAGGCCACCGTTCATTTCGAGCAGGTGCAACAAGGCATCCCTGGCGCAGGTCTCAGGGAGCGCACCAAAGTCAAACTCAAGGACCGCCTGCGCCGCCCGCTTGTGCGAGTGCTTGATCCGCACATCGGCTTCACCAACGCTCAACAGGAGTTCGATGGCGCCCGACTGACCGGTGACGATTTCTTCCGCATAGCTCACATCCTCATGCCGCCATAACTCGCGCATCAAACCGACGAACCGTCTGCGGATGCTGATGTTCGAAACCTCGTGAGTCATCAGAAGATTGCCCCGCATCGCCAAGCTGCGGCCCGAACCGCCAAGGTCTTCATCGTCGCCTGCAGGGCACTCGCATGACAGTCAGTCAACGACAGATGCTTGCTGAAGGTGATCACCATGTCGTCTCCCACTCGCCGCAATCCGAAGCTGCCTTGCTCCGCACGCAGCATCTGCATGTTGGACTGCAATAGCCCCAGCAGCACCTCGTTGCTCTCGGGTGGCGGGCCCAACTCGCATTCGACAAGAAGGGTGTCGCTGTCGGCGTTCAGATCGTGGACAAGGTCGAACGCCACGCCATCGACGCGGAGGGAAACAAGCATTGCGTCAGCGGAGTTCGATTCGATTTCCGACTGACCTGAAGCGCCGTCCAGTTCGTCAGCCAGCGCAATGAAACGGCCGCGCCAGGATTCACGCTCGGGATTTGATGGGTACTGCATGGATTCCGAAGTTCCGTCAAGGTGAGGACAAACGCGACTGCGATCTACCTCTCCCCCGACAGTCCGGTAAGTCACACCCTCGCGGAGCCGGTTCCACCGGATCGAAAAGTCGGACGGTTTGAACCCAGCAATACGTCAGTTCCCAGACCTCGAACTATCGAGGCAGTGCACCCGGAACCGCTTCCAGGTAAGCCTCCAACGCCGCCACCGCATGCCTCACCTTCGCCGGCTGCCCATCCCGCTGCGGCGTCACCGCCCACACCGGGATCCCTGGCACCTGCCACTCCGGCATCAGCTGCACCAGCCGCCCCGCGCGCAGGTCGTCATCCACATCCGCCCGCGTCAGCAGCGCGATCCCCAGCCCGGCCAGGCACATCTGCTGCAGGCTCAGCTGGTTGTTGCTGGTGATGCGCGCCTCCAGCCGCAGCGATTCGTGCTCGCCCTCGCCGCGCCGCATCTCGAAGGCCAGCGCGGTGCCATCGCGTGACAGCACGATCCACTGGTGCGCCAGCAACTCCCTCGGCGACTGCGGCGTGCCGTGGCGGTGCAGGTAGGCCGGCGCCGCGCACAGGATCCACGCGAAACTGCACAGCCTTCGCGCGACGTAGGTCGAATCGGGCATGCGCCCGGCACGCAGCGCGAGGTCGATGCGCGCATCGATCAGGTCGATCAACGCGTCGTCCACCAGCAGCCGCAGCGTCAGCCCCGGGTGATCGGCCAGCAGCGGCGCCAGCGCCGGCGCGATGTAGCGCGCAAAGCCCACCGGCGCCGAGATCCGCAACTCGCCCACCGGCGCGTCGTGCGCCAGCGTCAGCTGCCGCCGCGCCTGCTCGGCGGCATCCACCATCGCCCGGCAATGCTCGGCAAAACGCGCCCCCGCGTCGGTCAGCGTCAGCTTGCGCGTCGAGCGGTGCAGCAGCGTCACGCCGCTGCCCTGCTCCAGCGCGCGCATCTGCTGGCTCACCGCCGAGGTGCTCATGCCCTGCGCCCGCGCGGCGCCGCTCATCGAGCCGTGGCGCACCACCTCGGCAAACAAGGCCATGCGGCGAAGGTCATCCATGATCGTGAAGCCTGGCTAAAGAATGTTGTTCGAAATGAGCGACTGGCGCACTCATTGTGAAGCCCGGATCATCGCGCCATCGACAACTCCCTGAAAGAACACCCATGAAGATCGCCCTGATTGGCGCCACCGGCTTCGTCGGCTCCGAGGTGCTGAAGGAACTGCTGTCGCGCGGCCACCAGGTGACCGCGCTGGCCCGCACGCCGGCCAAGCTGCCCGCGCAACCCGGCCTGACGGTCGTCAAGGCCGATGCGCTCGACGCCGCCCAGGTGGCCGCCGCCGTCGAAGGCCATGACGCCGTGGTCGACTCGTACAACCCCGGCTGGAGCGAGCCGCGCATCCACGACGTGTTCCTGCAAGGCACGCGCGCCATCGTCGACGGCGTCAAGCGCTCGGGCGTCAAGCGCGTGCTGATCGTCGGCGGCGCCGGCAGCCTGTTCGTCGCGCCCGGCGTGCAGCTGGTCGACACGCCGCACTTCCCCGCCGAGTACAAGCAGGGCGCGCTGGCCGCCCGCGAGGCGCTGAACCAGATCCGCGCCGAGACCGCGCTGGAGTGGACCTTCCTGTCGCCCGCCGCGCTGCTCGCGCCCGGCCCGCGCACCGGCAAGTTCCGCATCGGCGCCGACGAGCTGCTGATGGACGGCGACAAGCCGGCCGGCCTCTCGGTGGCCGACCTGGCCGTCGCGATCGTCGACGAGATGGAGACGCCGAAACACATCCGCAAGCGCTTCACAGCCGCTTACTGATTCCCTGGGTTTACGGGGGTCGGCTCGGGCGTTCGTTCTGGAGACAATCCCTCCACAACCACAGGAGGGATTTCACGTGTCCGATGTCTTGCGCGCTGATCTGGCGAGCCGCCGCTTTGTCTTGAAAGGTCTGAGTTCCGCCGTGCTGCTGGCCGTGGCGGCCTGCGGTGGGGGCGGTGGGGACGGCAGTCCTGCTCCGGCCCCGGTCGRCGGTACGCCACCTGCCCCCGTGCCGCCCGCACCGGTTCCGCCGCCGCCGGCCCCGGCGCCCGGCCTGCCGCCGCTGTCGGCCGC
>NZ_JBFUGW010000087.1:0-23512 GCF_056402735.1 Rhizobacter sp. P3_C12 | reverse complement strand
GTCAGCGACCAGCCGTGGCCCACCGGCCCGTTGCCGTCACCGCCGTACGCCAGCGCGATGGTCGGCAGCATGCCGGCAATGCCCGGCGGCACCGCGATCGGATGCTGATAGCCCGGCTGGCCATCCTGGCCGACTGCCAGCTGCGCCCACGCTGCCAGCGAGAAAGTCGAGAGCGCCAGCGCGCCGACGCACGACACCACCAGGCCGCGGGCACGCCGCGACGCTATCAAGATCAGTTCCAAGAGAGTCCTCCAGCGCACGGTCGACGACCGTGCATCCAATGACAACGAGGGAGAGGTGTTGTCGCCTTCGGCCCGATGGGGCACCGGCAACCCGCGCGGCAGTGGTCTGCCGCTGCGGTGCGCGCAGTCTAGCGATGCGCTCGGGGATTTTTCACGACAGGCCGCGTGATTTCATCAACCTTGAGGAGGTTCATTCGTACTGGAGGCCCACCTCCGCTTCAGGAAGGCCCAGCGAGGCTCGTGCCGCTTGACGCGCCGCCGGACGAGCCGCCCCCGCAGACGCCGATAATCCGCGCATGCTCTTTTCGCGTTCCCGACTGCTGCTCGCACCGCTGATCCTCGCGTTCCTGCTGGGTGCCGGCTTGGCCGACGCCAAGCCGAAGAAACCGCGCGTCGCCACCCCAGTGCGCGACGACACCGTCCCCTATGGCCCCCGCGACGACGTGATGCGCTTCGGCGCCGAGCTGGCCGAGCGGCAGGGCCTGCCGGCCGACTGGGTGCAGGCGCAGCTGGCCGAGGCGCGCTACGTGCCGAACGTCGCGAAGTTCATCATGCCGCCGCCGGCCGGCACCGCGAAGAACTGGGCCGCCTACCGCAGCCGCTTCGTCGAGCCGAAGCGCATCCGCGCCGGCCTCGCGTTCTGGCGCGACAACGAGAAATGGCTCGCCCGCGCCGAAGAGCTCTACGGCGTGCCGGCCGAGATCGTCGTCGGCATCGTCGGCGTCGAGACCATCTACGGCCAGCAGATGGGCGGCTTCCGCGTGATCGACGCGCTGGCCACGCTGTCCTTCGATTTCCCGAGCGGCCGGCGCGACCGCAGCGCGTTCTTCCGCGACGAGCTGGAGCAGTTCTTCGTGCTGTGCCACAGCGAGAACGTCGACCCGCTCGCGCTGAAGGGCAGCTACGCCGGCGCGATGGGCATGGGGCAGTTCATGCCGAGCAGCTGGAACCGCTATGCGGTCGATTTCGACGGCGACGGCCGCGTCGACCTGCACACGAGCGGCGCCGACATCGTCGGCAGCGTCGCCCACTACCTGGCCGAGTTCGGCTGGCAGCGCGGCATGCCGACGCACTTCGACGTGGCCGCGCCGGTCGATGCCGCCGACCGTGCAACGCTGCTGGTGCCCGACGTCGTGCCGAGCTTCACGCCGCAGGAGTTCCTGGCGCATGGCGCCGCACTGCCGGCCGCGGCCCGCGAGTTCGGCGACAAGCTCGCGCTGATCGAACTGCAGAACGGCGATGCCGCGCCGAGCTATGTGGCCGGCACGCCGAACTTCTATGCGGTGACGCGCTACAACTGGTCGAGCTATTACGCGCTGGCGGTGATCGAGCTGGGGCAGGCCGTGGCAACCGTGAATCAGCGACTGCCACGCTGACGCGCGATCAGCGGTTCTTGTTCAGCCACTCGATGAGGGCATTGAACAGCGGGTAGCGCGAGTTCTGGTCATTGACGCCGRCCCACACGAAGTCGAGGTGCACTTCGCTGACGAAGACGTCTTCCAGCGTGTCCGGGTTGGTCGCAATCAACTGCAGGTACGGCTTGTTGTCCTTCTGCACCCGCTTGAAGTTGACCCACAGGAACGGCTTGTAAGCCCGGTACAGCTTGTTCAGGCCGATCGGCTCGCTCAGGCTGGGCACCTTGTCCTGCAGGTTGTTCGCGATCACCAGCTTCTGCAGTTCGTCGTAGTTCACGACCTGGTCGAAGTACTTGACGGCCTTCAGCTGGTTGACGCCGAAATCCCCACCACCGGAGATGAAGGCGAGGCCCTTGAACGGCGCCAGCGACATGGTCTTGGCCGTCACGACGGTTGCCTTGGAGATCGAGCCGATGTCGGACTTCAACAGCCCGGTCTTCTCGTCGACCGCAGCCACTTTCATCTGCGTGCCGCAGGCCGCGAGAAAGGAACAGATCAGGATCGCCAGTATGCGTTTCATGGTGGTGTGCAAGATGGTATGGAGGATGGCGGCCGCCCTCCGCGGCCGGCAGCGATCCTATCGCAGGCCCGGTGCGTGGCCAACGACGCGCCAGGCGTTCAGCTGAACAGTCGCCTTGCCGCCGCGGTGCCGGCCGCCAGGTCGTGCGTCTCCAGCGCCTGGTACAGCTGCCCCAGCTCCCCGCCGATCGCGGCGAACCCCTCGGGCCGCAGCGATTGCCCGTTGTCGTCGACGATCGCCGCGTCCATGCCGAGCGACAGGGCCTGCGCACTCGCCTGCCAGGCGATGAACGGCTCGGCGCGCGCATCGGTCTGCGGCACGTCGAAGCTCAGCGTCACGTCGCGCACCACCGACTTGTTCGGGTCGTCGGCGAAGGCCGCCTGCGGATCGAAGCTGAGCGTCAGCACCGGTGGCGCGCCCTCGTCGGCCGCCGGCAGCACCAGCCGGCCCGGCACCACGCCCGGCACGAAGCCGTGGCGCGCCGCATGCTGCTGGATGTAGCCCACGCTCCAGGCCGCCGAACGCGCCTGCAGGTGCACCGCGAGCTGCGCATCGTGCGCACCGGCAAAGCCATCGAGCTCGCGCGCCCGGGCGACCGCATCGAGCATGTCCGGGAAATCGGCCATCGCGCCGATCGATTCGGCAAAGGCCTGCAGCTTCTGCACGAACTCCGAGTACTCGATCTCGTTGACCGCGCCCATCCGGTTGGCCAGTTGCAGCCCGGCCTGGAATTCGCCATAGCGCTGGCCGGCAGTGGGCGGCTCCCACTCGCCGCTGTCGGCGTTCAGGCCTTCGATCAGGAACGGCTTGCTGCCGGCGCGGCGCGTCGGCGGCAGGTGCGGCAGCACCGATTCGGCGCTGACGGGGGACTCGAGCGTCAGCGTCGCGATCGCGTCGATCAGCGCATCGATGCGCACGCTGGCGCGGCGCACCGGCGGCGGCTGCAGCGCGCTGCCGAGGTCGATGCGTGCAGAGGGGTCGTGGCCTGGGGAGACCGGCTGCGGCTCGCCGAACACCGGCTCGCGCTGCTCGCGCGGCTCGGCGGGATCGCGGCCGTCCGCAGCCGAGGCAATCCCCGGTGGCGGCAGCGCCTCCATCGGCCGCCGCGGCCCGGCCTTGCGCGCCTGCCACGCGCCGTGCGCGATGACACCGGCCAGCACGACGCCGCCCAGCGCGGCCAGCGAGACGGTCAGCGTGCTCATCAGCGCTGCGACGAGTTGGTCATCAGGCCGCCTCGGCCAGGCTGACGGCCGCTTCCATGTCGACCGCGACGATGCGCGAGACACCCTGCTCCTGCATCGTCACGCCGATCAGCTGCTCGGCCATCTCCATCGCGATCTTGTTGTGGCTGATGAACAGGAACTGCGTGCCCTCGGACATCTGCTTCACGAGCTTCGCGTAGCGCTCGGTGTTGGCATCGTCCAGCGGCGCGTCGACCTCGTCGAGCAGGCAGAACGGCGCCGGGTTCAGCTGGAAGATCGCGAACACCAGCGCGATCGCGGTGAGCGCCTTCTCGCCGCCCGACAGCAGGTGGATCGTGCTGTTCTTCTTGCCCGGCGGCTGCGCCATCACCTGCACGCCGGCATCGAGGATCTCGTCGCCGGTCATCATCAGCTTGGCCTGCCCGCCGCCGAACAGGCTCGGGAACATGCGCCCGAAATGCTCGTTGACCTGGTTGAAGGTGCTGGCGAGCAGGTCGCGCGTTTCGAGGTCGATCTTGTGGATCGCGCCCTCGAGCGTGTTGATCGCCTCGTTCAGGTCGGCGTTCTGCGAATCGAGGAAGGTCTTGCGCTCGCGCGACGCGGTGAGCTCGTCGAGCGCCGCCAGGTTGACCGCACCGAGCGCGGTGATCTCGCGGTTGATGCGGTCGATCTCGCCCTGCAGGCCGTACAGCTTGACGTTGTTGTCGGCGATGTTCTGCGCGAGCGCCGCGAGGTCGACCTCGGCGGCGGTCAGCTGTTCGAGGAACTGCGCGCCGCCGAGCTGCGCCGCCTGCTCTTCGAGCTGCAGCTTGGTGATGCGGTCGCGCAGCGGCTGCAGGCTCTGCTCGTGCGCCATGCGCTGTTCGTCGGCGCGGCGCAGGCGCAGCGTCAGGTCGTCGTACTCGCTGCGCTTGGCGCCGAGCGCGGCCTCGCGGTCGAGCTTGAGAGCCAACGCGTCTTCCAGCCCGACGAGGGCCGACGCATCGGTCAGCTTCACCAGCTCTGCCTGCAGTTGCTCGAACGAGGCCTCGTTCGACGCCACCTGCTGCTGCGCCGTCTCGATGCTGCGCTGCAGCTCGCCGCGGCGGGCCGCCAGCGCGCGCGACGAGAACTGCGCCTCCTGCGCCTGGCGCTCCAGCGAGCGCAGCTGCTCGCGCGCGTCGGCGAGCTTGCGCTCGGCGGCGATCACGCCCTCGTCGAGTTCGGCGTGGCGCTCCTGCGTGGTCGCGAGCTGCATGTCGAGTTCCTCGAAGCGCGCCTCGCCGGTGGCGCGGCGCTCGTCGAGTTCTTCAAGCTGCGCATCGATCTCGCCGAGCTCGGCATCGAGCTGCTCGCGGCGCGCGCTGGTCTGCTCGGCCTGCTGCGACAGGCGCAGCAGCTCGACATGCAGCTGGTGCGCACGGGTCTGCGTCTCGGCGGCTTCGCGGCGCGTGCCGACCAGGCGCTGCGACGCATCGGTATAGGCCGCCTCGGCCCGCACCAGCGCGCTGCGCGACTCCTCGGCGATCAGTGTCTGCGCCTTCAGCTGGCGCTCCAGGTTCTCGATCTCCTGCGCGCGGGCCAGCATGCCGGCCTGCTCGGAATCGGGGGCGTAGAAGGCGACCGCGAACTGGCTGACAGCATGGCCCTCGCGGGTCATGATGACCTCGCCGTGCGTCAGCTTCGAGCGCGCGGCGAGCGCCTCGTCGATGTCCGACGCGGTGTAGACGCCTTCGAGCCAGTCGTTCAGCAGCGCCTTCAGGCCGGCCTGGTCGTGGTTCCCCAGGCGCAGCAGGTCGCTCAGCTTCGACAGGGTCTGGTGGGTGTTGGAGATGGCCGCTTGCGGCGGCGTGTAGAACGCCAGCTTGGYGGGCGGCGCATCGGTCGCGAAGGCGCGCACCGTCTCGATGCGACCCACTTCGAGCGCGTTGATGCGCTCGCGCAGCGCGGCTTCGAGCGCGGTCTCCCAGCCGGTCTCGATGTGGATCTTCGTCCACAGGCCCTGCAGGCCTTCGAGGCCGTGCTTGGCGAGCCACGGCTTCAGCTTGCCCTCCGTCTGCACCTTCTCCTGCAGAGCGCGCAGCGCATCGAGACGGGCGCTCAGGTCGGCCTGCCGGCCACCCTGCGCATTGACCTGCTCCTGCGTCTCGCGGCGCGCTTCGTCGAGGGCCGGCACCTGCTCCTRCAGCTCGTGCAGGCGGGCGTCAGCCACGCCCTGCAGTTCGTCGGCCGCGGCCGATTGCAGCTTCAGCTCGGCCAGGCGTGCCATGTCGGGCGATGCAAGCTGGCGGCGTTCGCCGTCGAGCCGTTCGCGGCGCGCGTTGAACTGGCGGCGCTGGTCGTCGAGGTTGCGGCTCTCGGCGGCCAGCACCTGGATCTGCTGCTGCACGCCGCTGACGGCGGTGCGCTGTTCGTTGCTGCGGTTCTGCGCGGCGCGCACCGCGTCTTCGACCTGCGGCAGGTTGCCGGCCTGCTCCTCGGCCTGCGCGGCCAGCACCTCGGCCTGCTCGTCGGCGGCGGCGATCTGCTCGGCGATCTGCTCCAGCTCGTCTTGCGCCTGCTGCGAGCGCTCGGCCCATTGCTCGCTCTGCACCTTCAGCTCGGTCAGGCGCTGCTCGACGCGCTGGCGTCCTTCGACCACGTAGCGGATGCGTTCCTCGAGCCGGCTCACCTCGAGCGAGGCCTCGGCCAGCGCGCCTTGCGCGGTGTGCAGCTCGTCGCTCGCGGCGTAATGGGCCTGGCGGATCGTTTCGAGCTCGGCCTCGCCGTGGCGCAGCTCGGCCATGCGGGCTTCGAGCCCGTTGGTGGCCTCCAGCACCTCTTTCTTCACGCGCTCCTGTTCGCTGGCGGCATCGCGGTGCTTCAGGAACCACAGCTGGTGCAGTTTCAGCGTGCCGGATTCCTGCAGGCCGCGGTAGCGCGACGCGACCTCGGCCTGCTTCTCGAGCTTGTCGAGGTTGGCGTTCAGCTCGCGCAGGATGTCTTCGACGCGGGTCAGGTTCTCGCGCGTGTCCTTCAGCCGGTTCTCGGTCTCGCGGCGGCGTTCCTTGTACTTGGAGACGCCGGCGGCTTCTTCGAGGAAGAGCCGCAGCTCCTCGGGCTTGCTCTCGATGATGCGGCTGATGGTGCCCTGGCCGATGATGGCGTAGGCGCGCGGGCCGAGGCCGGTGCCGAGGAACACGTCCTGCACGTCGCGGCGGCGCACCGGCTGGTTGTTGATGTAGTAGCTGCTGGTGCCGTCGCGGGTGAGCACGCGCTTGACGGCGATCTCGGTGAACTGGTTCCACTGGCCGCCGGCGCGGGCGTCCTCGTTGCTGAACACCAGTTCGACGCTGGAGCGGCTGGCCGGCTTGCGGTTGCCGGAGCCGTTGAAGATCACGTCCTGCATCGATTCGCCGCGCAGTTCGCTGGCCTTCGATTCGCCCAGCACCCAGCGCACCGCGTCCATGATGTTGGACTTGCCGCAGCCGTTGGGCCCGACCACGCCGACCAGCTGGCCCGGCAGCTGGAAGTGCGTCGGCTCGGCAAATGACTTGAAGCCCGACAGCTTGATGGAGTTCAGACGCATGGGGAGCAGTCCCGGCGGGCCGCGGCGGAGAGTGCCACGAGTCGCCTAAGTCATTGATTTATTTAGGGAATTCCACGCGTACGCGGACTTCTGGCGAGGCGCGATGATACCATCGCGCCCTCTTGCGGCAGCCTGCCGAAACCCTCTCAAAACGTGACGCCCACCATGGCCAAGGTATCCAAGTTGTCCGCGAAAGTCGCCCCGCCCACCACCCCGCTGCGCATGCGCGAGGCGCCTGCCAAGCCGCCGTCGATGCCGAGCAAGCAGCTGGACGTGTTCCCGAACCCGAGCCCGAAGCGCGACTACGCGATCCAGTTCCAGGTGCCCGAGTTCACCTGCCACTGCCCGCTGACGGGCCAGCCGGATTTCGCGCACTTCACGATCGACATGGTTGCCGACAAGCTGTGCATCGAGCTGAAGAGCCTGAAGATGTACATGTGGAGCTACCGCAATGAAGGTGCGTTCCACGAGAAGGTCACGAACGACATCCTCGACGACATCGTGAAGGCCACCGACCCGCGCTTCATCCGCATCACCGCGAAGTGGTACGTGCGGGGCGGGATCTATACCAACGTGGTGGCGGAGCACCGCAAGAAAGGCTGGAAGCCGCAGCCGGTGGTGCAGATGCCTTCGCATGGGGCGCAGACGGGGTTGATCTGAGCGTTGCGGCGCGGCGGGGGCCGGTCAACGGGCACGGCGCTACACTGTCCATCACCTTCAGGAGCGGCCCATATGGCGGATCTGGTGACAGAACTCGCAGAACGCGGCAAGGAATTGCCGCCCGAAGAGCGTGTGCGCCTTCTGGATTTGCTGTTGGAGTCGTTGCACGAAGCTGGTGAGTCACCGGCCGACGAGGCCTGGAGCAGGGAGATCGAGCGTCGCGTCGCCAGCTACGAGCGCGGCGAAGCAAAGCTCCACGACGCCGATCACGTGATTGCAGAAGCTGTACGCCTCTTGCGTTGAAGCTGCTGCGGCTGATCGACGAGGCACGTGCCGAGTTGCTTCGGGAGTCGTCCTACTACGAAGCCAAGCGTCGGGGAACCGGGATCCGGTTCGTTCGGGCCGTCACTGATTCATTCACGTTGATCCAGTCCTTTCCGCAAAGCGGGGCCCCCGCCGCGGCAGGCGTTCGGCGTACCAAGGTCAAGGGCTTTCCGTTCACCGTCGTCTATGGCGAGTTCAACGAAGAGATCGTCATCTTCGCCATTGCGCCCGATCGTCGACAACCCGGCTACTGGATCCCGCGCGTGGGCGACGCCTGACCGCAACCAGCCCATCCGCGCCCTTGCTCGCGCGGACATACAACAAGAAGAATCGAGCCGTCCCCGATAATCGGCGGAATGAACCCGCTGCTAGGCAAGCTCCATCCCTATCCGTTCGAGCGGCTGCGCGCCCTCACCCGCGACATCACGCCGAACCCGGCCTTCAAGCCCATCAGCCTCGGCATCGGCGAGCCCCGCCATGCCACGCCGCAGCTGATCCTCGATGCGCTGTCGGCCCACTTCAGCGGCCTCGCCAGCTACCCCGCCACCGCCGGCGACATCGCGCTGCGCCAGGCCTGCGCCGATTGGGCCGGGCGCCGCTACGGCGTCACGCTCGATGCCGCCACCCAGGTGCTGCCGGTCAACGGCTCGCGCGAAGCCCTGTTCGCCCTCGCCCAGACCCTCGTCGACCCGACCCGACCCGGCGCCACCGTCGTCTGCCCGAATCCGTTCTATCAGATCTACGAAGGCGCGGCGCTGCTCGCCGGCGCGCAGACCTTCTTCGCCAACAGCGACCCGGCGCGCAACTTCGCGGCCGACTGGGCCCAGGTGCCCGACGAGGTCTGGGCGCGCACCCAGCTGCTGTACGTCTGCTCGCCCGGCAACCCGACCGGCGCGGTGATGCCGCTCGACGAGTGGCGCCGGCTGTTCGAGCTGAGCGAGCGCTTCGGCTTCGTGATCGCCTCCGACGAGTGCTACTCCGAGATCTACTTCCGCGAAGACCCGCCGCTCGGCGCACTCGACGCCGCGATGCAGCTCGGCCGGCGCGACTTCCGCAACCTCGTCGTGTTCACCAGCCTCTCCAAGCGCTCCAACGTGCCCGGCATGCGCTCGGGCTTCGTGGCCGGCGACGCCGCCGTGCTGAAGCAGTTCCTGCTGTACCGCACCTACCACGGCAGCGCGATGAGCCCGATGGTGCAGCAGGCCAGCATCGCCGCCTGGCGCGACGAGGCCCACGTGGTCGACAACCGCGAGCAGTACCGCCGCAAGTTCGCACAGGTCACGCCGCTGCTGGCCGAGGTGCTCGACGTGCGCCTGCCCGACGCCGGCTTCTACCTGTGGGCCGCCGTTCCCGGTGGCGACGACGTGGCCTTCGCCCGCGGCCTGCTGGCTCAATACAATGTCGCGGTGCTGCCCGGCAGCCTGCTGGCGCGCGAGGCGCAAGGTGTGAATCCCGGGGCAGGCCGCATCCGCCTGGCCCTGGTGGCCGAAGTCGGGGAATGCCTCGAAGCCGCCCAGCGCATCGTTTCCTTCGTCAAGTCCGTCTGATCCCGAGAACCCCATGAGCCAACAGCAACTGCAAAGCGTCATCGACCTCGCCTGGGAAGGCCGCGCCCAGATCAATGCCGTCAACTCGCCGGAGGTGCGCGAGGCCGTCGAATCGGTGATCGCCGACCTGAACAAGGGCCGCATCCGCGTCGCCGAACGCGAGAGCGTCGGCCAGTGGAAGGTCAACCAATGGGTCAAGAAGGCGGTTCTGCTGTCGTTCCGCCTGAACGACAACCAGCTGATGCATGCCGGCGACCTCACCTTCTTCGACAAGGTTAGACCCAAGTTCTCCAACATCAGCGACGAGGAAGTGCGCGCCGCCGGCGTGCGCGTGGTGCCGCCGGCCGTCGCGCGCCACGGCAGCTACCTCGCGAAGAACGTGATCCTGATGCCGTCGTACGTCAACATCGGCGCCTACGTCGACGAAGGCACGATGGTCGACACCTGGGCCACCGTCGGCTCGTGCGCCCAGATCGGCAAGAACGTGCACCTGTCGGGCGGCGTCGGCATCGGCGGCGTGCTGGAACCGCTGCAGGCCAACCCGACCATCATCGAGGACAACTGCTTCATCGGCGCCCGCTCCGAGGTGGTCGAGGGCGTGATCGTCGAGGAGAACTCGGTCATCTCGATGGGCGTCTACATCGGCCAGAGCACCAAGATCTACGACCGCGCGACCGGTGAAGTCAGCTACGGCCGCATCCCGTCCGGCTCGGTGGTGGTCAGCGGCAACCTGCCGAGCGCCGACGGCAAGTACAGCCTGTACTGCGCCGTGATCGTCAAGCGCGTCGACGCCCAGACGAGAGCCAAGACCAGCATCAACGAACTGTTGCGCGCCTGACGCCAGAACCCGCCGGCCGGCGTGCCATGATGCCTTCTTCCGTTCAACAAGGTCCCGAAAGGACACAGCGATGACAGCAGCCTCCAACGGCGGCAACATGGAACGCGTGCTGCGGCTGATGGCCGACAAGGGCGCCTCCGACGTCTACCTGTCGGCCAACACGCCGATCCTGATCAAGATCAACGGCCAGATCCTGCAGTTGAGCGACCAGCCGCTCACCGCCACCCAGCCCCGCCAGCTGCTGGCCGAGCTGCTCACGCCGACCCAGCTCGAAGACCTGGAAGACACCGGCGAGCTGAACGTGGGCATCGGGCTGTCGGGCGTCGGCAGCTTCCGGCTCAGCGCATTCCGCCAGCGCGGCTCGATCGCCGCGGTGTTCCGCTGCATCCCGCACGACATCCCGGCACTCGGCACCCTGAACCTGCCGCAGGTGCTGAACACGCTGGTGCTCGAGAAGCGCGGCCTGATCCTGATGGTGGGCGCCACCGGCACCGGCAAGAGCACCACGCTCGCGTCGATGCTGGAGCAGCGCAACCAGCAGATCGCCGGCCACATCCTGACCATCGAGGACCCGATCGAGTTCATGTTCAGCAACAAGCGCTCGGTCGTGAACCAGCGCGAGGTCGGCCGCGACACGCAATCGCTGCAGGTCGCGCTGAAGAACGCGCTGCGCCAGGCCCCCGACTGCATCTACATCGGCGAGATCCGCGACCGCGAGACGATGACGATGGCGATCTCGTACGCGCTGTCGGGCCACCTGGTGGTCTCGACGCTGCACGCGAACAACAGCTACCACGCGCTCGGCCGGATCCTGTCGTTCTACTCGCCCGAATCGCGCCCCGCGCTGCTGGCCGATCTGGCCGCCGGCCTGCGCGCGATCGTCTCGCAGCGGCTGGTGCGCGCGACGGCCGGCGGGCGCCGCCCGGCCGTCGAGGTGCTGCTGAACACCAAGCTCGTGTCCGAGCTGATCGAGCAGGGCGACTTTAACGGCGTCAAGGAAGCGATGGAGAAATCGATGGCCGAAGGCTCGCAGAGCTTCGAGTCCGACCTCGCCCGCCTGATCACCGAAGGCGTGATCACGCGCGACGAGGGCCTCGCGTTCTCCGACTCGCCGACCAACCTGATGTGGCGCCTCGCGAACGACACCGAGCCGGTGTCGCGCCAGGTCCCGAAGAAGGAAGAGACCGACGACCAGCCGACCTTCACCGAGATCACGCTGGACGTGCACGACGAGCGCAACACCGGGTTCTCGACCCGCTTCTGATCCCCGTTCCTGATTCTGATGTCCGCGACCCTGCAGCTCACCGAGGCCCTGATCAGCCGCCGCTCCGTCACCCCTGACGACGGCGGCTGCCAGGCGCTGCTCATCGAACGACTCGCGCCGCTCGGCTTCGAGTGCGAGACCATCGAGAGCGGCCCGGCCGATTTCCGCGTCACCAACCTGTGGGCGGTGCGCCGCGGCCGGGGATCCGCAAAAGACGGCGGCAAGCTGCTGATGTTCGCCGGCCACACCGACGTGGTGCCCACCGGCCCGCTCGCGCAGTGGCAGAGCGACCCGTTCGTGCCGACGCACCGCGGCGGCAAGCTCTACGGGCGCGGCGCGGCCGACATGAAGACCTCGATCGCCGCGATGGTGGTCGCGATCGAGGAGTTCGTCGCGGCGCACGGCGAGCGCTGCGGCAGCATCGCGCTGCTGATCACGAGCGACGAGGAAGGGCCGTCGGTCGACGGCACCGTGAAAGTCTGCGAGCTGTTGAAACAGCGCGGCGAGCGCATCGACTACTGCATCGTCGGCGAGCCGACCTCGGTCGACACGCTCGGCGACATGATCAAGAACGGCCGGCGCGGCACGCTGTCGGGCAAGCTGACGGTGCACGGCGTGCAGGGCCACATCGCCTACCCGCACCTGGCCGACAACCCGATCCACCGCGTCGCCCCGGCGCTGGCGGCACTGACCACGGTCGAATGGGACCGCGGCAACCGCTACTTCCCGGCCACCAGCTGGCAGGTGTCGAACATCCACGGCGGCACCGGCGCGACCAACGTGATTCCCGGCCAGGTGGTGATCGACTTCAACTTCCGCTTCTCGACCGAATCGACGCCCGATGCGCTGAAGTCGCGCCTGCACGCCGTGCTCGATGCGCACGGCCTGCGCTACGACCTCGCGTGGACGCTCGGCGGCGAGCCGTTCCTGACGCCGGTCGGTGCGCTGAGCGAGGCGATGGGCGCCGCCATCCTCGCCGAGACCGGCGTGCGCACCGAGCTGTCGACCACCGGCGGCACCTCCGATGGCCGCTTCATCTCGAAGATCTGCCCGCAGGTGGTCGAGTTCGGGCCGCTGAACGCCAGCATCCACAAGATCGACGAGAACGTCGAGGTCGCGAGCCTCGACCCGCTGAAGAACATCTACCGCAGGACGCTTGAAGGCTTGTTGCTATGAAGTTGATCGATCTCATCACCGCGCAGAGCGCCCGCCTCAAGACGGCGGGCGTTTCGTTTGGGCACGGCACCACCAACGCGTTCGACGAATCGGCCTGGCTGGTGCTGTGGGCGCTCGGCATGCCGCTCGACGCGCTGGAAGAACAGGCGCAGCGCGAGCTGTCGGCCGAGGAAGAGGCCACCGCGCTCGCGCTGGTCGACGAGCGCATCCGCTCGCGCCGCCCGGCCGCCTACCTGACCCGCGAGGCCTGGCTGCAGAACGTGCCGTTCTACATCGACGAGCGCAGCATCGTGCCGCGCTCGTTCATCGCCGAACTGCTGGTCGACGGCGAGGGTGAGGGCACGCTCGACGCCTGGCTGTCCGACCAGACGCACACGGTGCTCGACCTGTGCACCGGCAACGGCAGCCTGGCGGTGATCGCCGCGCTGGCCTACCCCGACGTGGTCGTCGACGCGGCCGACCTCTCCGACGACGCGCTGGCGGTGGCCCGCATCAACGTCGACAAGCACAAGCTCGGCAAGCGCATCACGCTGCTGCAGTCGGATTTGCTCGCGAGCGTCGGCGGGCCGTACGACCTGATCCTGTGCAACCCGCCCTACGTCAACAGCACCAGCATGGCGGCGCTGCCCGAGGAATACCGCCATGAGCCTGCCCTGGCGCTGGCCGGCGGCGACGACGGCATGGACCTGGTGCGCCGCATCCTGCGCGACGCGCCGGCGAAGATGACGCCCGAGGCGGTGCTGCTGCTGGAGATCGGCAACGAACGCCCGCACTTCGAGCATGCCTTCCGCAAGCTGGAAGTGGCCTGGCTCGACACCAGCGCCGGCGACGATCAGGTCTTGCTCGTCACCCGCGAAGCGCTCGTGCGCTGGAATCGCTAGCCGGCCGCCAATGCGCGTGCGAAATCGGCGCGCAGATCCTCATGGTCTTCAATCCCCACCGACACGCGGATCAGCGAATCCGCGATGCCCATCGCTTGCCGCCGCTGCGCGCCCATCTCCCAGAAGATGGTGTGCGCCACGGGGATCGCGAGCGTGCGGTTGTCGCCCAGGTGGCTCGACTTGATCACCACCTGCAACGCATCGAGGAAGGCCAGGCAGTCGCGCGAATCGTCGAGCTCGAAGCTCATCAGCGTGCCGCCGGCCTTGAACCAGCGCTTTGCGTTGGCGTGCTGCGGGTGGTTCTCGAGCCCGGGGTGGTTGACGCGCTTGACGCCCGGCTGCGCGGCCAGCCACGTGGCCAGGCGCAGCGCGTTGTCGCAGGCGCGGTCCATGCGCAGCGCGAGCGTCTCGGCACCGGTGGCGATGCGGTGCGCCGCATCGGCCGCGAGCGTCGCGCCGATGTCGCGCAGCCCGCGCTTGCGGATCTGCAGCAGGCCCCAGCCGCGCGGGTCGCCCTTCTTGTACGGCTCGGCGATGTTGGCGAAACTGGCCCAGTCGAACACCCCGGTGTCGGTGACCGCGCCGCCCAACGCGTTGCCGTGGCCGCCGATCGACTTGGTCAGCGAGTTGACGACCAGCCCGGCGCCCACCGCCTTCGGGCGGAACAGGTAGGGCGTCGTCATCGTGTTGTCGACCACGTACAGCAGCTTCCGTTCGCCGCACAGCCGGCCGATCGCCTCCAGGTCGGCGACCTGCGTACCGGGGTTCGCGATCGTCTCGACGAACACCATGCGCGTGCGCGGCGTGATCGCGCGCTCGACGTCTGCCGCATCGGTCGCGTCGACCAGCGTCACGCCGCAGCCCAGGCCCTCCAGCGTGTTCAGCAGGCTGGCGGTGTTGCCGAACAGGAAGCGGCTCGCGACGATGTGGTCGTCGCGCTTCAGCAGCGCGAGCGTCAGCGACGCGATCGCCGCCATGCCGGTCGCGAAGCTCACCGTGCCGACGCCGTCTTCCAGCATCGTCAGCTTGGTTTCCAGCGCCACGTTGGTCGGATTGCCCTGGCGCGCGTAGACATGCCCGCTGCGTTCGCCCTGGAATACCGACACCAGTTCACGCGCCGTCTCGTAACCGAAGGCCGACGAGGGGTGCAGCGGCTTGTGCGTGGCACCATGCTCGACGCCGCCGCGGCGATCCGCGTGCAGCAGCCGGGTGGTCAGGCCCTCGCTCCGGCCGCTTTCGGTGCTCTTTTCCATGCTTTTTTCCCGTTGGTGAGTTACCCATGATTGTCATCAAGAACGTCACGCTGCGACGCGGCACCAAGGTCGTGCTGCAGGACGCGAGCGTCACGCTGCAGCCCGGCGAGAAGGTCGGCCTGGTCGGGCGCAATGGCGCGGGCAAGTCCTCGCTGTTCTCGCTGCTGACGCACCGGCTGCAGTCCGACGCCGGCGACGTGGCCATCCCGCCGCGCTGGCTGGTCGGCGAGGTCGCGCAGTCGATGCCGGAGACCGACGATCCGGCCACCGATTTCGTGCTGGAGGGCGACACCCGGCTGAATGCCGCGAACGCCGCGCTGGCCGCGGCCGAGGCGGCCGACGACGGCCATGCGATGGCCGAGGCGCACCAGCTGATCGCCGAGGCCGGCGGCTTCGAGGCCCGCCCGCGCGCGCAGGCGCTGCTGATGGGCCTGGGCTTCCGCGTCGACCAGCTCGACGAGCCGGTCAACAGCTTCTCGGGCGGCTGGCGCATGCGGCTGCAGCTGGCGCGCGCGCTGATGTGCCCGGCCGACCTGATGCTGCTCGACGAGCCGACCAACCACCTGGACCTCGATGCCCTGGTGTGGCTGGAGGCCTGGCTGCAGCGCTACGAGGGCACGATGATCGTGATCAGCCACGACCGCGAGTTCCTCGATGCGATCACCCGGGTGACGCTGCACCTCGACGAGACGCGCCTGACCCGTTACACCGGCAACTACACCGCGTTCGAGGAGATGCGCGCCGAACGGATGATGCAGGCGCAGGCCAACTTCGCGAAGCAGCAGGAGCGCATGGCCCACCTGCAGAAGTTCATCGACCGCTTCAAGGCCAAGGCCAGCAAGGCCAAGCAGGCGCAGAGCCGCGTGAAGGCGCTGGCGCGCATGGAAAAGCTCGGGCCGGTGCTGACCAGCAGCGACTTCCAGTTCGAGTTCCGCGAGCCGGTCTCGCTGCCCAACCCGATGCTCGCGTTCTCGGTGATGTCGTGCGGCTACGGCGGCGTGCCGATCGTCAGCAACGTCAACCGCTCGGTGCTGGCCGGCCAGCGCATCGGCATCCTGGGCGCCAACGGCCAGGGCAAGTCGACGCTGGTGAAGACCATCGCGAAGGAGATCCCGCTGGTGGCCGGCGAGGTCACCGAGGGCAAGGGCTTGTCGATCGGCTACTTCGCGCAGCAGGAACTCGACGTGCTGTCGCTGGACGACGGCCCGCTGATGCACATGGTGCGGCTCGCACGCGACGTCGGCCCGCAGGCGCGCGAGCAGGAGCTGCGCGACTTCCTCGGCTCGTTCCGCTTCGTCGGCGACATGGTCACGCAGGCCGTCGGCTCGCTGAGCGGCGGCGAGAAGGCGCGGCTGGTGCTCGCGATGCTGGTGTGGCAGCGCCCCAACCTGCTGCTGCTCGACGAACCGACCAACCACCTGGACCTGACCACGCGCGAGGCGCTGTCGATGGCGCTGAACGAGTTCGAGGGCACGGTGATGCTGGTGAGCCACGATCGCGCGCTGCTGCGCGAGGTGTGCGATGAATTCTGGCTGGTCAGCGACGGCGCGGTGAAGCCGTTCGACGGCGACCTGGACGACTACCAGAAATGGCTGCTCGAGACCTCGCGCGAGATGGCGAAGGGTGCGCGCGAAGCCGGCTCGGCGAAGGTCAAGGCGAAGAAGGCCGAGGCCGCTGCCGCGGCGGCCGCCCCGAAGGCCGCCAAGGACGACCGCAAGGCCGGTGCCCAGCAACGCCAGAAGGCTGCCGAGCAGACCAAGCCGCTGCGCACCGAGCTCGCGACGCTCGAGAAACGCATCGCGACGCTGACGCAGGAGAAGGCCAACATCGGGGAAGCCTCGGCGCGCCCCGATGTGAGCGCTGCGCAGCGCGTGGAACAAGGCAAGCGGCTGAAGCAACTGGGCGACGAACTCGATGCCGCCGAGGGCCGCTGGCTGGAAGTGACCGGCGAACTGGACGCGCTCGGCGCCGGCTGACTTCGCGCCGCCGCACGCGGCTTCCGGTGGCCGGCGAGTGCCTGTTGGCGGACGGCCTATCGTCCGTTCCCATGATGGCCCTTCAGAAAGCGCAGACAGGTGACCGCTCCGGCAGCAACGCCGGACAGCGGAACACCGCCGGGCATGCCGCCGAGCCGGCTGCGGCCCCCACGGTCAACCCGGCATTGCTGGGCCGCTTCCGCGCCTTGATCGACGAGGTGACCGACGAGCTGATGCAGGGCCGCAGCGGCGACCGCGACAGCTTCCGCGCCGACGCGATCACGCTGCTGATGGCGACGACGAACGAGATCGACGGGCCGGCCGACGGCGTCGAGAGCCCGCTGAGCTACCTGCTGCGCGAGGAGCAGCAGAAGGCCACCGCGCTGCTCGGCTCGCCGGTCGGATCCGACCCCACGCTCATGTTCATGAAGGTCTGAGGCCCGCCATGTCCAACGAGATCAACCGCCCCCTTCCGCAGGGTTTGCCGCGCCCGACGCTGAGCCGTCCGGGTTTGCCGACGAAGGCCGCCGCGCCCCAAGGTGCGCGCACGCGCGGCACCAATGCCGCGAGCGACGCGCTGCCTTCGCGCGCGCTGTCGCGCTCCACCGCGAACACGTCGGCGAGCGAGACGGCCCGGGGCATCGCCTCGAACGTCTGCCAGCGGGTCGAGAGCGGTGCGCTGCGACTGCGCGAAAACGTCACGCCCGCGGTGATGAGCAAGGCGGCACAGCTGKCCGCGCGCAAGCTGCTGGACCTGTACAGGTCCTTCCCGCAGTTGGCCGCGTAGGCTCGCGCCTGCCTGATCGCAAGCTGCCCATGCCGGGCCGGCGCGGAATCTCCCTGCCGTCGGCCCGGAGATTATATTGTTCGCAATCTAATTGCCTGATCGGCGATACAGTCTCGTCCATGGCAAGCAAGCACCTCACTCGTCGCACCGGATCCGTCGCCGCGCCGGCCCTGCCGGCCGACATCGACTGGCTGCAGCTCGACAACCAGGTCTGCTTCGCGCTGTATTCCACCTCGCTCGCGATGACCAAGCTGTACAAGCCGCTGCTCGCGCCGCTCGGCCTCACCTACCCGCAGTACCTGGCGTTCCTGGTGCTGTGGGAGCGTGACGGGGTGACGGTCGGCGAGCTCGGCGAGCGGCTGTTCCTCGACTCCGGCACGCTGACGCCGCTGCTCAAGCGCATGGAAGCGGCCGGCTGGCTGCAGCGCCAGCGCGCCGCCGACGACGAGCGCCGCGTGATCGTCAGCCTGACGGCCGAGGGCCGTGCGCTGCGCCAGCAGGCGCGCGGCGTGCCCGCCCAGCTGGCCCAGGCCAGCGGCTGCAGTGTCGGCGAGCTGACCGACCTGACCCAGCGCCTGCAGCAGTTGCGCCTGCAACTGCTCGATGACGCGCCCGCTGCGGCGCATGCGTGAACGTTGTTCTCACCCCTGACCCACCTCACCACCTGAAGGAAGACACCATGGCCCTCGAAAAAGTCCTGTACACCGCCCACGCCACCTCCACCGGCGGCCGCGAAGGCACCTCCAAGTCGTCGGACGGCGTGCTCGACCTGCGCCTGACCACGCCGAAGGAACTGGGCGGCAACGGCGCCGTCGGCACCAACCCGGAACAGCTGTTCGCCGCCGGCTACTCGGCCTGCTTCATCGGCGCGATGAAGGTGGCTGCCGGCAAGCACAAGGTGACGCTGCCGGCCGACACCTCGATCGCCGCCAGCGTCGGCATCGGCCCGATCCCGCAAGGCTTCGGCATCCAGGTCGCGATGACCATCACCGTGCCGGGCGTCGAGCGCTCGGTGGCCCAGCAGATCGTCGACACGGCGCACCAGATCTGCCCGTACTCGAACGCGACGCGCGGCAACGTGGACGTGACGCTGACCGTAGCCTGAGCCCCGCCTGCGCTGCATGAAGAACGGCCCTCAGCGGGCCGTTTTTCATTGCGCGAGCAGTTGCAGCAGCAGCTCGATACGCGCCTGGTAGGGCGACCATTCGCCACCGGCCGGCAGCACATCGCCGGGCTGCGCGAACACCGGGCCGCCGGCGACGCGGCTGCAGCGCAGCACGCGCACRCCGGCCGCCTGTGCGCGCAGCAGCGCGGCTTCGAGCGCGTGGTGGACGGTGCCGTGGCCGGTGCCCGCGACCACGATGCCGCGCGTGCCGCGCTCGACCAGCGCATCGACCAGCACGCCATCGACGCCCGCATGGCTGAGCAGGATGTCGACGCGCGGCCACTCGGGGCCGTCGACCAGCCTGTCCACCAGCGCCGCAGACATCGCCTCACCCGCCGGCCACGGGCGGAACAGCCGCAACCGCCCTTCCTCGATGCGGCCGACCGGGCCGGCATCGCCTGAATCGAAGGCCTCGATGCGGTAGGTGTGCACCTTGCGCACGTCGGCCGCGCCATGCACCACGCCGCCGAGCACCGCGACCACGCCGCGCGCGCCCGGATGCTGCGCGACGGTCACTGCATCGAGCAGGTTCTGCGGACCGTCGGGTTGCAGCGAGGTGGCGGGGCGCATCGCCGCGGTCAGCACCACCGGCTTGGCCGGCGCGAGCACGCGCTGCAGCAGCCACGCGGTCTCCTCCAGCGTGTCGGTGCCGTGCGTGACGACCACGCCCGCCACCTCGGGCCGCGCCAGGTGGTGCGCCAGCCGCCCGACCAGCGCGCGCCACACGCCGGCGCTCATGTCCTTGCTGTCGACCTGCGCGACCTGCTCCGGCTCGAGCGGCACCGCGGCCAGCGCCGGCACCGCCTTCATGAGCTGCGCGACGCCGAGCTGCGCCGCGGTGTAGCCGATGTTGTCGCCGGGGGCCGCCGAGGTGCCGGCGATGGTGCCGCCGGTRCCGAGCACGACGACGATCTGATCAGTTCTTTGCATTTTTCACGAAGCTGGATAAAAATACAGTCACTGGATGGATGTTCAGTCCGAACCATCTCACCTTCAAGGCCCACCGATGACCGAGATCCCGAAGCTCACCGACCGCCAGCAGCAGATCCTCGACCTGGTGCAGAGCGCGATCGAGCGCACCGGTGCGCCGCCCACCCGCGCCGAGATCGCGAACGAACTGGGCTTCAAGTCGGCCAACGCCGCCGAAGAACACCTGCAGGCGCTGGCCCGCAAGGGCGTCATCGAGCTGGTGGGCGGCACCTCGCGGGGCATCCGTCTGCAGTCTGACACATTGCGTGCGCTGAACCAGAGCCGCGGCAAGCAGTTCAGCCTGCCGCTGCCGAGCCTGTCGCAGCTCACGCTGCCGCTGGTCGGGCGCGTCGCGGCCGGCAGCCCGATCCTCGCGCAGGAGCACATCGACCAGACCTACCTGATGGAAGCCAGCCTGTTCGCGCGCCGGCCCGATTTCCTGCTGAAGGTGCGCGGCATGAGCATGCGCGACGCCGGCATCATGGATGGCGACCTGCTCGCGGTGCAGAAGACCAAGGACGCGAAGAACGGCCAGATCGTCGTCGCGCGGCTCGGCGACGAGGTCACCGTGAAGCGCTTCAAGCGCACCCGCACCAGCATCGAGCTGCTGCCGGAGAACCCCGATTTCGAACCCATCGTCGTGCCGTTCGGCGATGTCGACTTCGAACTCGAGGGGCTGGCGGTCGGCCTGATCCGCAACAGCATGCTGTGATGGAGGCCGCCGTGGTGATCAAGGCCCCCAAGGCGGCGAGTGCCGCGGAGTGCAAGGCGCTCGAGCAACTGCCCAACATCGGCCCCGCACTGGCCGCCGACCTGCGGCTGATCGGCATCCAGGAGCCGAAGGACCTGCGCGGCAAGGATGCCTTCGTGCTGTACCAGCGCCTGTGCGCGATCACCGGGCAGCGCCACGACCCTTGCGTGCTCGACACCTTCATGGCCGCCACCGATTTCATGGGCGGTGCGCCTGCCGCGCCGTGGTGGGCCTACACCGCGCAGCGCAAGGCCTTGTTCGGGTCGGTATGAAAGGGCAGACGATGCAGGCATTGCTGGTGATCGACCTTCAAATCGGTGCCTTCGATGGTGCCAAGTGCGACCCGATCGACTCGGGCGAGCGGCTGCTGCGCCATGCCGCCCAGCTGATCGCCGCGGCGCGCAGCGCGGGCCTGCCGGTGCTGCACGTGCAGCATGGCGAGCCCACGGGCGTGCTGGTGCACGGCACGCCGCAGTGGGAGATCCACCCGGATGTCGCGCCGCTGCCGGGCGAGGCCCGCGTGGCCAAGCAGGCTTTCAGCGCGTTCGAGAACACCGGGCTCGACGCGCTGCTGCGCGGCACCGGCATCGATCAGCTGCTGGTGTGCGGGCTGCAGAGCGAGGTCTGCGTCACCCACACCTCGCAATCGGCGCTGGCCCTCGGCTATGACGTGGTCCTCGCCAGCGACTCGCACGGCACCTGGCCCGATGGCACCACGGGTGCCGACGAGATCATCGCCCGCCAGAACGAGGCGCTGGCCGCCCAGGGTGTGCGGCTGCTGAGCACGCGGGAGATCGTCAGCCAGCTGGCCCAGCTCGATCGCTGATCTCGACTCCTGATCGACCGTTCATCAGCGCGCCGCCGGCTGCGCTGGCGACAACACCAGCGTGTGCTCTGCCGCCCCGCCCCACACCGGCACGTCCTCCACCTTCGCCCATCGCTCCACGAAGCTCCGGTACAGCGGCGAGAACACGATGCCCGATTGCCCGCTCGACTGCATGAAGCGTGAGCGCGCCGGCTCGCCCAGGTCGTACAGTGCCCGCAGCGACGGCCCGTGCTCGGCCAGGTACAGCTCGCCGGTCGTCGCGTCCGGCCGCAGGCCGACGCGCGACACGTTGACGGTGTAGGTGTCGCCGCCCACCGGCGCCCGCAGCTCGAACCCCCTTGCCAGCGCCTTCACCTTGCTGAACGGCCGGTGCTCGGCCCGGGCCTGGTGCGCCCGGCCCCATTGCCAGCTCGCCACATCGCTGCCCTGCGACTGCTGCAGCTCGTCGAGCGCCCGCGTGAACGCCGCGTCCACCTGCTGCGCACAGGTCTCGGCCGCCGGGGTCGCCTTGTCGTCGCACCACCAGGCGTCCTGGCGCGCCAGCACGCCCTCCAGCGCCTCGCGGAAGCTGCGGCTGCCGAGCTGCCGCTCATACAGCGCGGCGCCGAGTTCGTCGCTGAACACCGCCTGCGTCAGCTGCCGCACCCAGGCCGACAGGATCAGCGGCGCCGCGCGCTCGGCCGCCATCGTGCCGTCGAACGAGGCCAGCTCGCGCTGCGCCGCCGCGGCCAGCGGGTGGGGCGATGCCGCGCGCTGCAGCACCGGCAGCAGCTTCAGTGCCGCCAGCGACAGCTGGTCGCGCTGGATCGCCCGCAGGCTGTCGATCGAATGCTTCGGCGTCGCGGCCAGCAGTTGCTCGATGCGCTGCTGGCGGTACGGCACCGCCCACTCGCTGGTCAGGAAATGCGGGTACCCGGGGCCGACGATGCGCTGGTTCGCGGTCGCGATCCAGCCACGGGCCGGATCGATCTCGCGCGGCGTCTCGCCGGCCGGCACGCTGCCGACCCAGTCGTAGCGCGCCTCCCAGCCCGGCGCCGGCACCAGGCCCTTCAGGTCGTGCTCCGGCCCGCGCACCGGCACGCGACCGGGCGCCACCATCGCGATGCGGCCCTGCGTGTCGGCCACCACCATGTTCTGCATCGGCGCGATGTAGCCCGCCGATGCCGCGATGAACTCGTCGACCGAGCGTGCCGAGTTGAAACCGATGCCAGCATCGACCGCCGTCCCGGCATCGGCGTCGAGGGCCGTCCAGCGCATCGCCAGCGCATAGGCCGGCGCGTTCGGCGCACCGGTCAGCCCTTCGGTCGGGCCGCCCGCGTCGGAGATCACCGGCCCGTGGCGGCTGCTGCGCACGGTCACCGTCACATCGGGATGCCCCTTGACGTGGATGACCTCGGTGCTGCGCTCGAACGCCGCCCAGCCTTCGGGCGTCTGGTACTGCGCCGGGTCGCCGGGGCGCAGGCGTTCGAGGTAGAGGTCCTGCACGTCCGGCGCGGTGTTGGTGAAACCCCAGGCGATGCGGTCGTTCTGGCCGAGCACGACGATCGGCAGGCCGGGCATCGTCGCGCCAGCCACATGGAAGCCGGGCGCGTCGAGCCGCGCCAGGTACCACAGCGACGGCGCGCTGAGCTTCAGGTGCGGGTCGTTGGCCAGCAGCGGCTTGCCGCTCTCGGTGTGCGAGCCGGCGAGCACCCAGTTGTTGGAGCCGACGCCCTCGACGCCCGATTCAGGCGCCATCCGCAGCGCCTGGCGGCCGAGCGTGCCGTCCACCTTCAGCCCGCGGAACAGCGCCGCGTAGTCGGCCGTCGCGAGCGGCTGCTCGCCGGGGTACGGCGGCAGCAGCTCGTTGATGCGCTCCACCGGCATCTTCAGCGAGAGCCGCATCCGCAGCAGCTCGGTTGACCAGTTGCCGCCCAGGTCCCAGGCCATCATCGTCGCCCAGGCCAGGCTGTCGACCGGGGTCCAGCGCTGCGGCTGCAGCCCGAGCAGCACGAACTCCGGCGGCCGCGCCTTCAGCGAACCGGCCAGGTACGCGTTGATGCCGGCGCTGTAGGCCTCGAGCGCGGCCCGCGCCGCCGGGCTGGCCTGCTCCCATTGCGCCTGCGCCGCGCGGCGCACGCCGAGGGCGCGCAGGAAGCGGTCGGTCTCGAGCGCCGGCTCGCCGAAGGC
>NZ_JBFUGW010000086.1:0-23559 GCF_056402735.1 Rhizobacter sp. P3_C12 | reverse complement strand
ACGTTGTTGCGCACGATGCCGTCGTAGCTCTCGTAGCGGCCGTCGGCCAGCCGGTCGGAATCGGTCTCCTGGCCGAGCATGATCGCGTGGCCGTTGTCGGCGCGGCCGATGTTCACCAGCAGGTTGTTCTCGAAGATCGTGCTGCGCGCATTGCCCTTGGCGTACATGCCGAAGTCGGGCACGTCGTGCACGTAGTTGCCGGCCACGCGGGTGTTGTTGGCGCCGACGATGTCGATGCCCTGCGCGTTGCTGCCCGGCGTCACGACGCTGYTGCTCTGGAAGATCTCGTTGTCCAGCACCTCGACGTCATTCGCGGTGCGCACCAGCTTGACCACGTCGGCGTTGCTGCAGCACAGCTTGTTGCCCTGGATGCGCACCTTGGCCGTGTCGATCTTGATCACGTTGCCGTCGTCGCCGCCGGTGGTGCTGCCGCGCACCTCCAGCCCCTGCACCGTCCACCAGCTGGCGAAGCAGTCGGTGTTGCCGCTGCCGGTGCCGATGGCGTCTTCGTCGCAGGCGTCGTTGTAGAAGTAGATCGTCGGGCCGGTGCCGCTGCGCTGCAGCACCGGGCGCGCCGGCAGGTCGGCGCTGTAGCCGCGCAGCGTGATGCGCGCGGTCGAGGTGCCGGCGGTGCGGATGACCACCGCTTCGCTGTAGGTGCCGGCGCGCACCTCGATGGTGTCGCCGGCGGTCGCGACGCCGACCGCCTTCGTGATCGTCTTGAACGGCGCCGCCAGCGTGCCGGCCGCGCTGTCGCTGCCGGTGGCGCTGACGAACCAGCTCTTGCCGCTGGCGCTGCCGCCGGGTGTGAAGCTTGCGCTCACCACCGTGGCGGCGCTCATCGTCACGGTGCAAGTGCTGTTGAGTGAGCCGGTGCCGCTGCAGGCGCCGCCCCAGCCGCTGAACACGTAGCCGGTGGCCGGCACCGCGTTCAGCACGAAGCTCGTGCCCTGGGTCAGCGAGACGCTGCAGTCGCTGCTGCAGCCGAGGCCGGCCACCGTCGAGGTGATGCTGCCGGAGCCGTCGACGTGCACCTGCAGCGCGAGCTGCGGGCCGGTCGGCTCACCGCCGCCATCGCCGGACCCGCCGCCACCGCCTCCGCTGCACCCGGCCAGGCCGGCAACGACGAATGCGGCGGCTGCCGCGAACTGCTGGATTCTGCTGATGACCACGTCAACACCTCGGGAAAAACGACGGCGCCCGGGCAGTACCCGGGCGAGTCCCGATTGTCTGACGTGAGCCGGCACTTGAGGCGCCGCGCATCCCCCTCAGACAGGTGGATGCGATGTCATTCAATTTATCTAGAGAACGAGTCGAGGACGGTGCCGTCCTTGCCGATCGTCTTGACCGTCAGCGTGCTGCCGTTCACGTCCAGCTTCATGTAGTGGTGCGCCGCGGTCGCCTTCGCATTCAGCGGCCCCAGCGTCTTGAAACCGGCCAGCGCCGAGCCGCCGCCGCCCGTCACCACGTAGACGGTGCCCTTGGCATCGTCGCGCACGCCGTTCGGGTTGGCATCGTCGGCATACACCGGCACCGAGCGCTCGTACACGTGGCTGTGGCCCGAGATCACCATCTTCACCTTGTACTTGCTGAACTCCTTGACCAGCGTCGGCCACGAGGCCACCGGCGCGTGGCCGTCGGAGTACGAGATCACCGGCGCGTGCATCAGCACCACGGTGTTCTGGATGGCGGTGTTGGCCACCGCCTTCGCCAGGTCGTAGCGCAGCCAGTCGAGCTGGTGCTTGTAGTAGTAGGCGTCGTAGTTGCCTTCGTTCGCCGCGGTGCAATTGCTCGAGCACTCCATCAGGTCGAAGTAGTCGGAGTTGATCCGCAGCACGACGAAGTGGGTGTTCTTGTAGTCGAACGAGTAGTACATGAAGTCCGGGTACACGCCGTTGCGCGTGGTCGCGCAGGCGGCGGTGTAGAACTCCGCATCGCTGTAGTGCTTGATGCTGGAGGTCGTCCAGTCCTTGAAGTACGCCTTGTTCTGCGTGTGGTTGGGCACCAGCTGCTTCGGGTCGAACACGCTGCAGAAGCCGTCGCCGAACTTGTCGGGGTACCAGCCGTCGCCGAAGTTGTCGTCGTGGTTGCCGACCACCGGGTAGTAGAAGACCGGCAGGCCGGCGGCCGGCGTCTTGGTCTGCAGCGGCGCGATGATCTCCTTGAAGCTGCCCTTCGACGCATCGCTCGGGCAATCGCCGCGCTGGACCCAGTTGGTCGACTTGTCGTAGCCGGTGATCATGTCGCCGAGGTTGAACACGAACGACGCCGGCTCGGCCACCATGCGGCCGACCAGCGCGATGTGCGCCGTGTTGCCGTCGCAGCCGTTGCCCGAGCGGCTGTCGCCGTAGGCCATGAAGCTGAACGCGCCGCCCGCGACCGGTGCCGCGCCGGTCGTGAAGGCCCACGACTTCGCGGCCGCCATCGCATTGCCGGCCGTGTCCTTCACCGCGGTCGTCACCTGCGCGGTGTAGCTGGTCGCGTACGCCAGGCTCGCTGCCGGCGTGAAGATCGCGGTCGAGCCGCTGCACGAGACCGTGCCGCTGACGCCGGTGATGCCGAAGCTCGCGCTCGTCACGCTGCTGCAGTTGACCGCTTCGGAGAAGCTCACCGACACGGTGGTCGCGATGCCGATCGAGGTGCCGCCGGTGGCCGGCGTGGTGCTCGAGACGGTGGGCGGCGTGGTGTCGGCCGGTGCGGTCGATGCGAAGCTGGCGGTGACCGATGCGGCCTGCGTCATCGTCACCGTGCAGGCGCCGGTGCCGGTGCAGGCGCCGCTCCAGCCGCTGAAGGTGGCGCTCGCACCGGGCGTCGCGTTCAGCGTCACGACGGTGCCCGATGCGAAGTTCTGCGTGCACGACGCGCCGCAGCTGAGCCCGGTCGGCGTCGCGATCGCCACGGTGCCGCTGCCGGCGCCGGCGCTCGCGACCGTCAGCGTGTACTTCGGCTTCTCGGTGAAGGTCGCGCTGGCCGCCTGGTTCGCGCTCATCGTCAGGCTGCAGGTCGCCACCTTGCTGCTCGCGCAGGCGCCGCCCCACGAGGCGAACTGGAAGCCCTCGGCCGGCGTCGCGGTCAGCGTGGTCGCGGTGCCGGTCTCCAGGCTCACCGCGCAGGTCGCGCCGCAATTCAATCCGCCGGTCGACGAGGTGATGCTGCCCGAGCCGGTCTTGGTCGCCGTCAGCGTGTAGGTGATGGCCTGGAACGCCGCATTGACCGAGGTCGCGCTCGACAGCGTGACGTTGCAGGTGGCGTCGGTGCCGGTGCAGCCGGAGGTCCAGCCGGTGAAGCGCTGCTTCGCGGCGGCCTGGGCGGTCAGCTTGACCTGGGTGCCCATCGGCAGCGATTCGCTGCAGTCGCCAGGGCAGTTGATGCCCGACGGCGCCGACAGCACGCTGCCGCTGCCGTCGACCTTGACGTTGATGGCCGCCATGCCGGACGGCGTCGGCGTGAAGCTCGCGGTGACGCTCTGCGCGTTGCTCATCGTCACCTTGCAGCTGCCGCTGCCGGTGCAGCCCGCGCCGCTCCAGCCGCTGAAGGTGAAGCCGCTGTTCGGCGTGGCGGTCAGCGTGACGCTGCTGCCCTGCGCGAAGCTCTTGTTGCAGGTGGTGCCGCAGCTGATGCCGGCCGGCGACGAGCTGACGCTGCCCGAGCCGCTCAGGATCACGTTCAGCGCGAAGTTCGCGGTCGGTACCGCGGTGAAGGTGGCGGTGACCGAGCGGGCGCTGCCCATCTGCACCTGGCAGGTGCTGCCGGTGCAGGCGAGGCCGCTGCCGCTCCAGCCGCTGAAGGCGTAGCCGGTGGCCGGCGCGGCGGTCAGCGTGACGGCGCTGTTGGCCGCGTAGTTGCCGATGCAGTCGCTGGCGGTGGCGCAGGTCAGGCCGCCGACGTCGGCGCTGACGCTGCCGGAGCCGGCGATCGTCAGCGCGAGGTTGAAGCGCGTTCCGGCCTGCTGGCTGAAGGTGGCGGTCACCGCCTTCGAGCTCTCGACCGCCACCGCGCAGTCGCCGGTGCCCTTGCAGTCGAGGCCGCTGCCGCTCCAGCCGACGAAGTCGTAGCCGCTGGCCGGCTCGGCGCTCAGCGTCACCGAGGCGCCGGCCGCGAAGCTCTTCGCGCAGACGCTGCCGCAGTCGATGCCGCCGGGGCTCGACTGCACCTGGCCCTGGCCGACGCGGCTGACGGTGAGCGTCGCCTGGTTGGCTTCCGCCGGGGTGTCGTCCTCGCCCTTGCCGCAGGCAGCGAGGGTCAGGGCGGTCGCGAGGGCAGCCAACAGGCGAAAGTGCTTCATAGGTGCTTCCAGGATCAGGAAAACCCAGCAGACGCCGCGGAACCGGCTTTGCCGGGCCGCTGGCGGCGCCCCCTTGGGGGGAGGCGCCGAAGGCGCTTCGGGGGGGTCAATATTCGTAGGCGCCGACGTCGATCTTGCCGTTCAGCGGTCGAGCGGTGCCGATGTAGTCGGTCGTGACCAGCGAGGTCGCGACACCGGTGTTGATCGCCGGGCTGCCGGTCGACAGCGTCAGCGGCTTGCTGGTCGCGCCGGTCACGGTGGTGCTGGCGTACTTCGGGTCGACGATGCGGCTGGTGTCGGTGCGGCCGGAGCTCGCGGTCGCGTACTGCAGGGCCCACAGCGACGCCGAGACGCTGTTGTCCTTCAGCATGAAGGTCGGCGCGCCGCCGGTCACCCAGTAGATGTTGCCGTCGATGCGCAGCGTCGAGAAATCGGCCAGCGCGTCGGCGTTCACCTTGATCAGCGGGCGTCCGGCCGAGCCGTAGATGATGTTGTTGTAGATCTCGATGTTGACGCCCTTGGTGCCGATCTCCGACTCGTTCGACACGAAGATCGAGCCCTGCCCGGCGGTGGCGGTGTTGTAGCAGCTGTTGTTGTAGATGCGCACGTTCGACGACGACGAGGTCGCGACGCAGGCCCAGGTGGCGTTGACSACCACGTTGTTGCGCACGATGCCGTCGTAGCTCTCGTAGTTGCCATCGACCAGGCGATCGGTGTCGGTCTCCTGGCCGAGCATGATCGCGTGGCCGTTGTCGCTGCGCCCGATGTTGTAGAGCAGGTTGTTCTCGAAGACCGTGCTGCGCGCGTTGCCCTTGGCGTACATGCCGAAATCGGGCACGTCGTGCACGTAGTTGCCGGCCACGCGGGTGTTGTTGGCGCCGACGATGTCCACGCCCTGCGCATTGGTGCCCGGCGTCACGACGCTGCTGCTCTGGTAGATCTCGTTGTCCAGCACCTCGACGTCATTCGCGGTGCGCACCAGCTTGACGATGTCGGCGACGCTGCAGCACAGCGTGTTGCCCTGGATGCGCACCTTGGCGGTGTCGATCTTGATCACGTTGCCGTCGTCGCCGCCGGCCGTGCTGCCGCGCACTTCCATGCCCTGGATCGTCCACCAGCTGGCGAAGCAGTCGGTGTTGCCGGTGCCGCTGCCGATGGCGTCTTCGTCGCAGGCGCTGTTGTAGAAGTAGATCGTCGGGCCGGCGCCGGTGCGCTGCAGCACCGGGCGCTCGCCGTTGTAGCCGCGCATCGTGATGCGGGCAGTCGAGGTGCCGGCGGTGCGGATCACCACCGCCTCGGAGTAGGTGCCGGCGCGCACTTCGATGATGTCGCCCGCGGTCGCGACGCCGACCGCCTTCGTGATGCTCTTGAACGGCGCGGCCAGCGTGCCGGCGGCGCTGTCGCTGCCGGTGGTGGCGACGAACCAGCTCTTGCCGCTGGTGCCACCACCACCGCCGCCGGTGCTGGTGGCGGTGAACGTGGCGGTGACCGATTTCGCGGCGTTCATCGTCAGCGCGCAGGTGCTGCTGCCCGTGCAGGCGCCGCCCCAGGCGGTGAAGGTGTAGCCGGTGGCCGGCGTCGCGGTCAGCGTGACGGCGGTGCCGGCATTGAAGCTCGCGGCGCAGCTGCTGCCGCAGGCGATGTTGCCGCCGCTCGAGGCCACCGTGCCGCTGCCCACCTTGGTGACGGCCAGCGCATAGGTGTTCAGCGTGAACACGGCGCCGGCCTGCGTCGCGGCGCTGACCTTCACGGTGCAGGTGCCGCCGGTGGCCGTCACGGTGCCGGTCGCCGCGCAGGCGCCGCTCCAGCCGCTGAAGGTCGAGGTGCTGCCGCTCGCCGCCGTCAGCGTCACGCTGGTGCCGGAGGTCACGGTGCTGCTGCAGGTGGTCGGGCAGTTGATGCCGGACGGGTTCGAGGTCAGCGTGCCCTGGCCGGTGCCGGTCACGGTGGTGGTCAGCGCGAAGGAGCTGGCCGGGATCGCGGCGAAGGTGGCGGCCACCGTGCGCGCGGCCGACATCGTCACCACGCAGGTGTTGGTGCCCGAGCAGCCCGCGCCGCTCCAGCCACTGAACGAATAGCCGCTGGCCGGCGCCGCGCTGAGCGTGACGACGGTGTTCTGGTCATAGCTGTGCGCGCAGGTGCTGCCGCACGAAATGCCGGCCGGCGAGGAGCTCACCGTGCCCGAGCCGGTGACCGTGACGCCGAGTGCGAAGGTCGGCACCGCGACGGCCGTGAAGCTGACGCTGACGCTGCGCGCCGAGCTCATCGTGACCTGGCAGGTGCTGCCGGTGCAGCTGACGCCGCTGCCGCTCCAGGCGCCGACGGTGTAGCCGGAGGCGGGCGTGGCCGTCAGCGTGACGACCGTGCCGGCGGCGTAGGTGCCGCTGCAATCGGTGGCCGTGCTGCACGAGAACGGCGAAGCGCCGGCGACGCTGCCGGAGCCGGCGACCGTCACGCTCAGCGCGTACTCGGGCGCGTCCACGGCGCTGAAGGTCGCGACCAGCGACTTCGACTGGTCGAGCATCACCGCGCAATCGCCGGTGCCGGTGCACGCGACGCCGACCCCGCTCCAGCCGACGAACTGGTTGCCCTGTGCCGCGGCCGCATGCAGCGTGACCTCGGTGTTCTTCGTGTACGAGCCGGAGCAGTCGCTGCCGCAGTCGATGCCGTTCGGCGTCGACGCGACCGTGCCCTGGCCGATGCGGTTGATGGACAGCACCGACATCTGCGGCGCGGGCGACGGGGCGTCGCCGTCATCGCTCTTCGATCCGCCGCAGGCCGCGAGGGCGGCGCCGAGCACGAACATCGTCAGATACTTCGAGACACAAGAGAGAGCGGGGATCGAGGTCGGGGACATCACGCGGTTCCAGCTGACACCAGGATCCGACACGGTCCCTGGACCGGACGGATTGTGTTGGCACCCACTCACCAACCTGTGTCCAGATGTGGGATAGACACGTTACAGATGGCTGTGGTGGGCATCCGACGAATGGACCGGCGCGTGGGCACCCACTCGCGATGATTCGTGGTGCAGCGCACACAGACCGTCCATCGGATGTCCGAATGGCTGACATCGCGGCGCCGGACTGTCGGCCGTGTGCAACGACTGCGGCCTCGGGGGCCCGAACGGGCGGCCGCCCGCACCCCCGGGTTCGCGGGGAGGCTGTTACAAAAACAATCGGAAAAGTCTGCCTGTTCCCGTGGCACGCGCGGCAGAAGTTGCAGCACCAACCCCGTAACTCAGGGATTGGCGCTGCGGGGTGGTTCTCCGATCATCCCGACCATTCCAAAAGGGGAGCGGCAGCAAGGTTCGGGGGCTGTATCGGTAATCGGGGCGAGTTTGAAACAAACCCTTCCACTACCATCTGTCTTTCGTCCGGCGATGCACTCTCTTCCGTGGCAACGCTGGGCTTTTTCAATATGCCGCGCGAGATTCGCGGCCCACTTTCAAACCATAGATTCATGACCACCGTTGCTATCGTCGGCCTGGGGTATGTCGGATTGCCGCTTGCAGTTGAATTCGGCAAGAAATACAAGACCATCGGGTTTGATTTGTCGGCGCCGAAAATCGCCGCCTACCGCGAACACATCGACCCGACCGGCGAAGTCAGCACCGAGGCGCTGAAGGCCGCGAGCCAGCTGCACCCGACCACCGACGCGAGCGCACTGAAGGAAGCCGACTTCATCGTCGTCGCGGTGCCGACGCCGGTGGACGACGCCCACAACCCCGACCTGTCGCCGCTGGTGGGCTCGAGCACCTCGGTCGGCCGCAACCTGAAGCGCGGCGCGACGATCGTCTTCGAATCCACCGTCTACCCCGGCGCGACCGAAGAGGTCTGCATCCCGATCATCGAGCGCGAGTCCGGCCTGAAGTGGAAGCAGGATTTCTTCGTCGGCTATTCGCCGGAGCGCATCAACCCGGGCGACAAGCAGCACACGCTGACGACCATCACCAAGGTGGTGTCGGGCGACACGCCCGAGACGCTGAAGCTGGTGGCCGAGATGTACGGCAGCATCATCACCGCCGGCGTCTACCCGGCGACGAGCATCAAGGTGGCCGAGGCCGCGAAGGTGATCGAGAACACCCAGCGCGACCTGAACATCGCGCTGGTCAATGAACTCTCGCTGATCTTCCACCGCATCGGCATCGACACGCTCGAGGTGCTGGAGGCCGCCGGCACCAAGTGGAACTTCCTGCCGTTCCGACCGGGGCTGGTCGGCGGGCATTGCATCGGCGTCGACCCGTACTACCTGACCCACAAGGCCGAGCGCCTGGGCTACCACCCGCAGGTCATCCTGGCCGGGCGCCGCATCAACGACGGCATGGCCAAGTACGTGGCCGAGCAGACGATCAAGAACATGATCCAGGCCGGCTTCCAGGTGAAGGGCGCCAACGTCATCGTGCTGGGCCTGACCTTCAAGGAAGACTGCCCGGACCTGCGCAACTCGAAGGTGATCGACGTGGTGCGCGAGCTCGAGAGCTACGGCGTGACGGTGCATGTGCACGACCCGGTGGCCGCGGCCGACGAGGCCAGGCACGAGTACGGCGTCGACCTGGTCGGCTGGGAGGCGCTGCCGAAGGCGCAGGCCCTGGTGGCCGCCGTCCCGCACAAGGCGCTGAAGGCGCGTCCGATCGACGACTACGTCGCCAAGCTGGTGCCGAACGGCCTGTACGTCGACGTCAAGAGCCAGGCCGATGCGAAGGCGCTGCGGGCACGCGGCCTGAACGTGTGGCGCCTGTGATCACGAACGAGGCGACGACTGCCATGCCGAACGAGTTCCTGGACCCCGTGCTCGAACAGCTGCGCGCCGCGCCGCGCCGCTGGCTCGTCACCGGCAGCGCCGGCTTCATCGGCTCGCACCTGCTGGAGAACCTGCTGCGCGCCGGCCAGCAGGTCACGAGCCTGGACAACTTCTCGACCGGCCACCAGGCCAACCTCGACGAGGTGCGCCGCATCGTCGGCGAGGAGGCCTGGTCGCGCCACACCTTCATCCGCGGCGACATCGCCGACCTCGCGAGCTGCGCGCAGGCCTGCGACGGTGCCGAGATCGTGCTGCACCAGGCGGCGCTCGGCTCGGTGCCGCGCTCGATCAAGGACCCGCTGACCACGCACCGCTCGAACGCGACCGGCTTCCTGACGATGCTCGAGGCCGCGCGCACGGCCGGCGTGAAGCGCTTCGTCTATGCCGCGTCGAGCTCGACGTATGGCGATTCGCCGGCGCTGCCGAAGGTCGAGGACAAGATCGGCCGGCCGCTGTCGCCGTATGCCGTCACCAAGTACCTGAACGAGCTGTATGCCGAGGTGTTCGGCCGCTGCTACGGGCTGTCGACGATCGGGCTGCGCTACTTCAACGTGTTCGGCCCGCGCCAGGACCCGAACGGCGCGTATGCCGCGGTGATCCCGCGCTGGGCGGCGCAGATGCTCGAGGGCTCGCGCTGTGTGATCAACGGCGACGGCGAGACCTCGCGCGACTTCTGCTTCGTGACGAACGCGGTGCAGGCCAACCTGCGCGCCGGCATCAGCGAGGAGCCCGAGGCGTCGAACCAGGTGTTCAACGTGGCGGTGGGCGACCGCACCACGCTGAACCAGCTGCACGGCGCGCTGGCCGAGGCGCTGCAGCGCGAATGCCCGGCGCTGCGCGTCGAGGCGCCGCAGTACGCCAGCTTCCGCGCCGGCGACGTGCGCCATTCGCTGGCCGACGTGTCGAAGGCGCGCCGGCTGCTCGGCTACGAACCCAGCCACGACGTGCGCGCCGGGCTGCACGAGGCGATCGGCTGGTACGTGCAGCGCGCCCGCCAGACCGTCTGATTTCCGCGAGGCTGCGCGACACGCGGTGCGCAGCAGAGCTTTCTTTTTTGTTTGAACCGCAGCAGGACACAGCCATGCACACCGAGAAGATCCGTTCCATCATCGCCAAGCACGCCCGCCTGTCGGTGGACGCCGCCACGCTGACCGAAGACAGCGACCTGTACGCCGCCGGGCTGACCTCGCTGACGACGGTCAACCTGATGCTGGCGCTGGAAGACGGCTTCGACATCGAGTTCTCCGACAAGATGCTCGGCCGCAAGACCTTCGAGAGCATCCGCTCGCTGTCCGAAGCCATCGAAGAACTCGTCAGCGCCTGAAGCGCTGCATTGCCGCCATTCCTGGAGACGATATGTCGCAACCGACCCGCCTGAGCCCCCAACTGCCCGCCCTGCTCGAAGGGCTGCACGGCATCGGCCGCGACATCATCGCGCCGCACGCCGCCGAGGTGGACCGCGATGCGCGCTTTCCGCACGAGGCCTACGCGGCGCTGAAGCAGCAGAAGCTGCTGAGCTGCTACGTGCCGGTGGAGTACGGCGGCATGGGCCTGAACATCAGCGACCTGTCGCAGATCTGCGAGGTGCTGGGCCAGTACTGCGGTTCCACCGCGATGATCTTCGCGATGCACCAGATCCAGGTCGGCTGCATCGTGCACCACGCGCTCGAGTCGGAGTTCTTCCGCGGCTATGCGCGTGAGATGGTCGAGCACCAGTACCTGATCGCATCGGCCACCACCGAACTGGGCATCGGCGGCGACGTGCGCTCCAGCCTGTGCGCGGTGCAGGTGAGCGGTGACCGTTTCACGCTGGAGAAGCAGACGCCGGTGATCTCGTACGGCGCGACGGCGGATGCGATCCTCGTGACCTGCCGCAAGTCGGAAGACGCGGCCCGCAACGACCAGGTGCAGGTGCTGGTGCGCAAGAGCGACTACGAGCTGACGAAGCTGTCGGGCTGGGACACGCTGGGCTTCCGCGGGACCTGCAGCGAAGGCTTCGTGCTGAAGTCGCAGGGCCGTGTGGAGCAGATCCTGCCGCAGCCGTATGCCGACATCCACCGCCGCACGATGCACCCGTTCTCGCACGTGGTCTGGGCCTCGCTGTGGCTGGGCTTGTCGATCGACGCGGTGAACCGGGCGCGCAGCGCGGTGCGGGCCGAGGCGCGCAAGAACCCGAGCGTGACGCCGATCTCGGCGACGCGCCTGGCCGAACTCGACACGGTGCTGTTCTCGATGCGTGGCGGCGTGTACCAGACGCTGCGCGAGTACCACGACCTGCTGCTCGCGAACGATCCCGAGGCCTACACGGGCTTCGCCTTCGCGATCAACATCAACAACCTGAAGCTGACGGCCTCGCAGTTCGTCGTCGAGGTGGTCGGCAAGGCGATGCTGATCTGCGGCATCCAGGGCTACCGCAACGACTCGAAGCTGACGCTGGGCCGCCACCTGCGCGATGCGTATGGCGCGGCGCTGATGGTCAACAACGACCGCATTCTTGGCCAGAGCGCCACCATGCAGATCGTCCAACGCTGACTGAATGAGATGAATACGTTCTCCGATGGGTGCGGCAAAGGCGCGGGTGGGCAGGCTGTGGCTCGCCGGCCGGGCCGGTCTTCCCCCCCGGGGGGCGAAGACTCCCCTGCGCTGACTGGTTTCATGGCCCGTCGCCGAAACTCCCGCCACTCACTTCGTTCGTTGTGGTCAAACAGTCGGCGACAGTCAGTTCACGAAGCGTGCTGGCGCACGCGGGCCATGAAACCAGCCAGCTCCGGCGCCCCGTCCCTATTGGCGCTCCACAGCCTACCCACCCGCGCCTTTGCGGAACCGTCGGCCCACTGCGTCGAAGACGTCGCCGAACACGCTCCGACCGCAGGTTGGGGCAAGGCGACTGGGCTGGGGGCGATTTCTGGGGCGACGAAGAAGATCGGTTTCGGGGGTGGCGTGCGCAGCACGCTTCGTAGACTGACTCATCGGCTGTGTTTGACCACAACGAACGAAGTGAGTGGAGGGAGTTTGCCGATGCACCCCCGAAGCCGAGCTTCTTCGTGCAGTCGGCCCGCCAGGGTCGACCGCCCCGGCATGAGCCCCCAGCCCAGTCGCCTTGCCCCAAGCTGCGCGCGCGACTGAGCACCATTCCAGAAGGACAAGAAAGCCATGTGCACCCAACACGACGACCCCTACAAGCAGTACCAGGCCGAACTGATCGAAGCCGGCCTGCTGATTCCCTCGGGCGTGCGCGGCGTCTACGGCCGCAGCGGCACCTTCGAGAACATCATCGACCAGTTCGAGGGCCTGGTGACGCGCGAAGGTGCGTTCCAGACCGCCGAGGTGATGCGCTTCCCGCCGATCTTTCCGCGGGCGCACTACGCGCGCATCGACCACATCAACAACTTTCCCGACCTGATGGGCTCGGTGCACAGCTTCCTCGGCGGCGAGAAAGAACACCAGGCCATGCTCGGCAAGTTCGAGGCGAAGGAAGACTGGACTTCCGCGCTGACGCCGGCCGAAGTGATGCTGGTGCCGGCTGCCTGCTACCCGCTGTACCCGACCGCCACCGGCACGCTGTCGGCACAAGGCCGCGTCGTCGACCTGAAGACCTTCGTGTTCCGCCACGAACCGTCGGACGATCCGGCCCGCATGCAGATCTTCCGCCAGCGCGAGTTCGTGCGCCTCGGCACGCCCGACCAGGCGCTGAACCACCGCAACGACTGGCTCGCGCGCGGCCAGGCCATCCTCGAATCGGTGGGCCTGCCGGTCAAGAAGGTGCTGGCCGACGACCCGTTCTTCGGCCGCGGCGCGCGCATCATGAAGGCCACGCAGCGCGAGCAGGACCTGAAGTACGAACTCGTGGTGCCGATCTGCAAGGAAGACAAGCCGACCGCCATCACCTCGTGCAACTACCACCTCGACCACTTCGGCGTCTCGTTCGACATCCTGCAGGCCGACGGCACGCCGGCCCACACCGCCTGCATCGGCTTCGGGCTGGAGCGCATCGCGCTCGCGCTGCTGAAGACGCACGGATTCGACCCGAAGCGCTGGCCGCACGAGGTGCGCCAGCAGCTGGCGATGGCGTGACGAGGACCGCATGAAACGTGTCCTGCCGATCGAGCCGGCGAGCTTCCAGCGCCACCCGATCCACACCGCGCCGCGCACCTGGGCCGAGACCAACTGCTACGCCGACGTGCTGATCGAGCTGCTGCACGGCCTCGGCCACGACCCGGTGCCGGCGCTTGCGTTCACGCTCGGCGTCGACTTCGAAGGCGACCAGTGGACCTTCTTCAAGTTCCCCGACGGCGACCTGTACGACCTGTACGGCGTCGACATCCAGGAACTCGCCGTCTGGCGCCCGCTGGTCGACCACATCGAGGACCAGGTCGCGCAGGGCCGGCCGGTGCTGGTGGAGCTCGACTCGTGGTTCCTCCCCGACACCGCCGGCTCGGCCTACCAGCTCGCGCACACCAAGTCGACGGTCGGCGTCAATGCGATCGACGTGAAGGCGCGTCGCATGGACTACTTCCACAACCAGGGCTTCTACGCGCTGGAAGGCGATGACTTCCGCGACGTGTTCCAGCTCGACGGGCTGGTGCACGAACGCATGCTGCCGCCGTACATCGAGTACCTGAAGGCCCGGCCCGGCTTCACGCCGCCGACCGGTGCGGCCCTCGTCGACGGCTCGCTCGCGCTGCTGCGCAAGCACCTGACGCGCGTGCCGGCCAGCAACCCGTTCGAGCGCTTCAAGACGCAGTTCGCCAAAGACCTCGACTGGCTGATGCAGTCCGACATCACGGTCTTCCACACCTACTCGTTCGCGACGCTGCGCCAGTACGGCGCCTGCTTCGAGCTGGCCGAAACCTACCTGCGCTGGCTCGCCGCGCAGGGCGTCGACGCGGCGGCCCCGGCCGATGCGTTCGCGCAGATCTCGCAGACCGCGAAGGCCTTCCAGTTCCAGCTCGCGCGCTCGATGGCCCGCAAGAAGGCGCTCGACCTGTCGCCGATCGATGCGATGGGCGAGGCCTGGGCGCAAGGCATCGGCGAGCTGCGTCGACAACACGGGTGACGCACGCGGCCATGGACTCGGCGATCGCACTGGACAGCGGCTGGGAGATCGCCGCGGGTGCGGCTGAGGGGTTGGCCTGGGCGCCGGTGCGCGAACTGGGCACCGTGGGTGCGAGCCTCGGCGTCGAGCTCGACACGCCGCACGGGCGTTATGACGCGCAGGACTGGTGGTACCGCTGCCGCTTCAGCGCGCCCGCGCCCCGTGGGCTCGACCGCCAGCAGCTGCGCTTCGACGGCCTCGCCGGCCTCGCCGATGTGTGGCTGAACGATGAGCTGGTGCTGAGCACGCGCAACATGTTCACCACCGAACGGGTCGACGTGACCGGTCGTTTGCGGCCCGACAACGAACTGCGCATCCGCTTCCGTTCGCTCGACGGCGAACTCGCGGCCCGCAAGCCGCGCCCGCGCTGGAAGACCGCACTGGTCGAGGCGCAGAACCTGCGCTGGGTGCGCACCACCTTGCTCGGCCGCATCCCCGGCTGGACGCCTCCGATCCACCCGGTCGGCGTGTGGAAGCCGGTGTGGCTGGAGACGGTGTCGCCCGGCGGCCTCGCCTCGATCGACCTGCAGTGCGATGCCGAGGCCGGCGTGGCCCGGCTGCGCCTGCGCGTCGCGTTGACGCCCGGCAGCGACGTGGCCGAGGCGCGGCTGCGCATCGGCGACCGCACCCATGCGCTCGCGCTCGACGGCGACACCCTGTCGGCCGACCTGCGGCTGCCCGATGTGGCGCTGTGGTGGCCGCACACACACGGCACGCCCGCGCTGCACGCCTGCACGGTCGAGCTGCGCCAGGGCACGCAATGGATCTCGATCGACCGCGGCCGCATCGGCTTCCGGCAGGTCGAGGTGCGGCGCGACGAGGGCCTGGTGCAGTTCCACGTCAACGGCTCGCCGGTGTTCTGCCGCGGCGCCTGCTGGACCACCGACGATTTCCTGCGGCTGCATGGCGACCCGCAGCAGCTGCGCCGCACGCTGACGCTCGCGCGCGACGGCGGCCTGAACATGCTGCGCATCGGCGGCACGATGACCTACGAGTCGGACGCGTTCTACGCGCTGTGCGACGAGCTCGGCATCCTCGTCTGGCAGGACTTCATGTTCGCCAACATGGACTACCCGGTCGCCGACGAGGCCTTCCGCGCCGAGATCGAGCGCGAAGCCGACCAGCAACTCCACCGCCTGCAGGCGCACCCGTGCATTGCCGCGTACTGCGGTGGCAGCGAGGTCGAGCAGCAGGCCGCGATGCTGGGCCTGCCGGCCTCGGAGTGGAGCAACGATTTCTTCAGCGAGACGCTGCCGGCGCGCTGCGCGAGCCGCCATGCCGGCGTGCCGTACTTCCGGTCGTCGCCGTGCGAGGGCGCGCTGCCGTTCCACGTGGGCGTCGGCATCTCGCACTACTACGGCGTCGGCGCGTACCGGCGGCCGGTCAGCGACGCGAAACACGCGGGCGTCAAGTTCACCACCGAGTGCCTCGGCTTCTCGCACGTGCCCGAGCCGGAGACGATCGAGCTGCTGGCCGGACAGCCGACGATCGCGCCGCACCACCCGCTGTGGAAGCAGCGCCAGCCGCGCGACAACGGCGCCGGCTGGGATTTCGAGGACATCCGCGACCATTACCTGCGCGAGCTGACCGGGCTCGATCCGGTCGCGCTGCGCAGCACCGACATCGCGCGCTACCTCGCGCTGTCGCGCGCGGTCACCGGCGAGGTGCTGAAGCGCGTGTTCGCCGAGTGGCGGGCACCGGGCGGCGTCTGCGGCGGCGGGCTGGTGTGGTTCCTGAAGGACCTGTGGCCGGGCGCCGGCTGGGGGCTGATCGACAGCACCGGCCGGCCGAAGGCGGTGTACTGGGCGCTGAAGCGCGCCTGGGCCGCGCGCACCGTGCTGATCACCGACGGCGGGCTCGACGGGCTGCAGCTGCAGGTGCACAACGAGGGCGGCGCGCCGTTCGCCGGCAGCGTCGAGTTCACGCTCTACCAGGACGGCCAGGTGCGCACCGCCGGCGGCAGCCTCGGCGTGATGCTGGCCGCGAACGAGAGCCTCGCGCTGCAGGCCGATGCGCTGGTCGGGCACTTCGCCGACACCGCGTATGCGTACCGCTTCGGGCCGCCGCAGCACGATGTGGCGGTCGCGCGGTTGAAGAACGAGGCGGGCGAGACGCTGGCCGAGGATTTCCATTTCCCGCATGGCCTGAACCTGCCGCCGCAGCGCGCCGGTGCGTTGACGGCACAGGCCGTGCGCCTCGATGACGGCAGCGTCGAACTGACGCTGGAGAGCACCGCGCTGATCCAGTCGGTGCACATCGAGTGCGCCGGCTACGCGGCCGACGACCTGCATTTCCACCTGGCGCCGCAGTCGCGCCGCACGCTGCGCCTGCACCCGCTCGACGCCGCGCCGCGCAAGTTCAAGGCGCACCTCGGCGCGCTGAATCTGCGAGAGACGGTGACCGTCCGTGCGGACTGACGACATCCCGCTGCAGCCGGACGCCACGCGCCGCCCCGAGGTGAGGCGCGAGCCGCTGATGCTCGGCACGGCCGAGAAGCCGCTGTTCGGCTGGTACCACGTGGCCGATGCGGTGCCGCGCCGCGATGCGGTCGTCGTGATCTGCAACCCGATGGGCTACGAGTACGCGCACGGCCACCGCTCGCTGCGCCACCTGGCCGACGACCTCGCGCGCTCGGGCGTGCCGGCGCTGCGCTTCGACTACCACGGCACCGGCGATTCGCCGGGGCTGGAGACCGATGCCGGCCGCCTGCAGCGCTGGCAGGACGACATCCATGCAGCGATCGCCGCGGCGCAATCGCTCAGCGGCAGCGCACGCGTCGGCCTGCTCGGCATGCGGCTCGGCGCGACGCTCGCGGCGCTGGTCGCCGTGCAGCGCGAGGTCGACTGGCTGGTGCTGTGGAACGTGTGCGCCTCGGGCCGCCGCCATGTGCGCGAGCTGCAGGCGCTCGACATGGCGGCCGGCGGCGGCCAGCGGCCGGTCAGCGCGCCGCTGGAGCCAGCGGGCTTCCTGGTGAGCCGCGAGACGCAGGAGGCGGTGAAGGGCGTGCAGCTCACGCGCGAGGCGCTGCGCGTCAGCGGCCGTGCACTGCTGGTGGCGCGCGACGACCTGATCGGCGAGGAAGAAGCGCTGCGCGAGCACCTGCTGACGCTTGGCATCGCGACCGATGCGATCGCCTGTGCCGGCTATGCCGACATGATGGCCGAGCCGGTGCACACCGTCGTGCCGCGCCAGGCGCTGGACGGCATCGTGCAGTGGATGGTCGCGCAGACCGCGCTGCGCGAGGCGGCACCGCCCGTGCTGCCGACGCCGGCCGGCGCGGTGCAGGCGCGCTTCGCGCATGCGCTGGCCGACGGCCGCACCGCGATGCTGACCGAGACGCTGTGCGCGCTCGGCAGCGAAGGGCAGCTGTTCGGGCTGCATGTGCAGGCCGATGGCGCCGACGCCGGTGGCTCCAGTTCGGCGCGGCCGATGATCGTGCTGTTCAACTCCGGCACCGTGCACCACGTCGGGCCGAACCGGCTGTACGTGACGCTCGCGCGCGAGTTCGCCGCGCTCGGCTTCCCGACGGTGCGCTGCGACCTCGAAGGCCTGGGCGACAGCGTGCAGCGCGGCACCGGGCGCGAGAACCACCCGTACCCCGACAGCGCGGTGCCCGATGCGCGGCAGATCCTGCACAGCCTGCGCGAGCGCTACGGCGTGCGCAGTTTCGTGCTGATGGGGCTGTGCTCCGGCGCGTACACCGCGTTCCAGACCGGGCTGGTCGAGCCGGCGCTGGTCAGCGAGCTGGTGCTGATCAACCCGTTGACCTGGCGCTGGGTCGAGGGCGATGCGGTGGACACGCAGCACTTCTCGGCGGTGGCGCACTACAAGGGCACGATGCGCCGGCTCGACAGCTGGAAGAAGCTGCTGCGCGGGCAGGTGAACCTGGTCTACCTCGGCGGCGTGGTGCTGTCGCACCTGCGCAAGCAGGTGATGTCGCGGGTCAGCGCGCTCAACGAGCTGCTGTTCCCGTCGCGCGGGCCGCTGCTGTCGCGGCAGCTGCGCCAGCTGTTCGCGGCGAAGCAGCAGGTGGCGCTGTTCGTGTCGTCCAACGACCCGGGCTGGGACATGCTGCAGGACGGCGCGCGGCAGACGGCGCGGCGGGCCTTGAAGACCGGCGACCTCGCGCTGCAGTTCATCGACGAGGCGGATCACACATTCTCGCGCGAGGCGGCGCGGCGGCAGCTGGTGGCTGCGATCGGGCGGCGGTTGACAGAGCGCTTCAAGTAGCCCGGATGCCAATCCGGGTCCCGGGTTGTCACCCGGGCTACGCGAACCCGCGCGGATTCCCGCTCTGCCATCGCCACGCATCCGCGCACATCGCATCGATGCCGCGCGTTGCCGACCAGCCGAGCAGCTCGCGCGCCAAGGCCGGATCCGCATAGCAGGCCGCCACATCCCCCGGCCGCCGCGGCGCGATGCGGTACGGCACCGGCTTGCCGCTCGCCCGCTCGAAGGCCTTCACGACCTCCAGCACGCTGTAGCCGCGGCCGGTGCCCAGGTTCACCGTCAGCGAGCGCTGCTGCTCCAGCAGGAAGCGCAGCGCCGCCACATGCCCGTCGGCCAGGTCCATCACGTGGATGTAGTCGCGCACGCCGGTGCCGTCGGGCGTCTCGTAGTCGTCGCCGAACACCTGCAGGAACTCGCGCTGGCCGACCGCCACCTGCGCGACGTACGGCATCAGGTTGTTCGGCACGCCGCGCGGGTCCTCGCCGATGCGCCCGCTCGGGTGCGCGCCCACCGGGTTGAAGTAGCGCAGGAAAGCGATCTGCCAGGCCGCATCGCAGCGCGCCAGCTCGCGCAACAGCTCCTCGCCGAGCAGCTTGGTCGTGCCGTAGGGGTTGGTGGCCGACAAGGCTGCATCCTCGGTGATCGGCAGCCGCTCGGGCTGGCCGTAGACGGTGGCCGACGAGCTGAACACCAGCCGCTTGCAGCCGTGGTCCTGCATCACCTGCGCCACGTTGATCAGGCCGCCCAGGTTGTTGCGGTAGTACTCCAGCGGCTTCTGCGCCGATTCGCCGACCGCCTTGTGCGCCGCGAAGTGCACCACCGCATCGATGCGGTGCTGGCTGAACACCGCGTCCATCGCCGCGCGCTCGCAGACGTCGGCCTCGATGAAGACCGGCGCCTGCCCGCCCAGCTCGACCAGGCGCTGCAGCACGGTGCGCGAGCTGTTCGCGAAGTTGTCGACCCCCACCACGTCGAAGCCGGCGGCCTGCAGTGCAAGCCAGGTGTGGGACGCGATGTAGCCGGTGGCACCGGTCAGCAGGATGGTGGGCATGGAATGCAGAGCAGGGAGCAGGGCGCTGGATCATAGGGTCGCACCCCGCCGTCCGACAGCCCCCGGGATGGATGGTCGCGGTCCGCCACCTACAATCCCGCGCATGTTGAATGCCTTCTTCGCGTCGCTCGGCGCCGGTGCGCTGGAGCGCATCACCCTGCTGCTCAATCACGTGATCGCGTCCGAGACCGTCGCGACCGACCGGCTCAAGCCGCATGCCGGCCGCAGCGTGCAGCTCGCGCTCACCGGCTGGCCCCCGCTGCTGCCGCCACCGCCGCAGATCGCGTTCCGCGTGACGCCGGCCGGACTGCTCGAGTGGTGCGGCGAGGAGCCGCCCGCGAACCCGGACCTGCGCGTGACGCTCGACGCCTCGAACCCGGCGCGCCTGGCCGCGCAGTGGTTCGGCGGCGTGCGCCCGAAGGTCGGCATCGAGGGCGATTCGGCCTTCGCCGCCGACGTCAGCTGGCTGATCGACAACCTGCGCTGGGACCTGCAGGACGACCTCGCCAAGATCATCGGCCCGGCCCCGGCGCATGAACTCTCGCGCTTCGCCGCGATGGTGGCCGGCGGCCTGCGCGAGGCGGTGCACGTGCTGCAGGGCCTGGTCAAGCGCCGCGGCGATTGACGATGAGGCACCTGCTGCGGTTGCTGTTCATCGGCTTCATCGTCCTGCGCTACGGGCTCGACGAGCTCGCGTTGTCGGGCTTCCGCCAGCGCTGGGTGCGGGCCCTGGTGCGGGTGATGACGCTCGGCCGCCGCCTGCACGCGCCGCGCGGCGCACGGCTGCGCGAGGCGCTGGAGCGGCTCGGGCCGATCTTCGTCAAGTTCGGCCAGGTGCTGTCGACCCGCCGCGACCTGCTGCCCGACGACCTCGCCGACGAGCTGGCCCGGCTGCAGGACCGCGTGCCGCCGTTCCCGGCAGCGCTCGCGCGCCAGCTGGTCGAGCACGCCTACGGCCGGCAGATCGAGGACATCTTCGCGAGCTTCGATGCCGAGCCGGTGGCCAGTGCGTCGATCGCGCAGGTGCACTTCGCCACGCTGAAAAGCGGGCGCGAGGTGGCCGTGAAAGTGCTGCGCCCCGGCATGCTCGCGGTGATCGAGGACGACCTGACGCTGTTGCGCAGCATCGCGCGCTGGATCGAGCGCCTGTCGTCGGACGGCAAGCGCCTGAAGCCGCGCGAGGTGGTGGCCGAGTTCGACAACTACCTGCACGACGAGCTCGACCTGGTGCGCGAGGCGGCCAACGCTGCGCAGCTGCGCCGCAACATGCAGGGGCTGAACCTCGTGCTGGTGCCCGAGATGGTGTGGGACCTGTGCACCACCACCGTGATCGTGATGGAGCGCATGTACGGGCTGCCGATCAGCCAGGCGCAGCGGCTGCGCGACGCCGGTGTCGACATCCCGAAGCTCGCGCGCGACGGCGTGACGATCTTCTTCACGCAGGTGTTCCGCGACGGCTTCTTCCACGCCGACATGCACCCGGGCAACATCCAGGTCAGCGTCGACCCGAAGACCTTCGGGCACTACATCGCGCTCGATTTCGGCATCGTCGGCACGCTCACCGAGTTCGACAAGGACTACCTCGCGCAGAACTTCATCGCGTTCTTCCGACGCGACTACAAGCGCGTCGCCGAGCTGCACGTGGAATCGGGCTGGGTGCCGGCGAACACCCGCGTCGACGAGCTCGAGGGCGCGATCCGCGCGGTCTGCGAGCCGCACTTCGACCGGCCGCTGAAGGACATCTCGCTGGGCCAGGTGCTGCTGCGGCTGTTCCAGACCTCGCGGCGCTTCAACGTGGAGATCCAGCCGCAGCTGGTGCTGCTGCAGAAGACGCTGCTGAACGTCGAGGGCMTGGGGCGCCAGCTCGACCCCGAACTCGACCTGTGGAACACCGCCAAGCCCTTCCTCGAGCGCTGGATGAACGAGCAGGTCGGCTGGCGCGGCCTGCTGCTGCACCTGAAGAAAGAGGCGCCCCGCTACGTGCAGCTGCTGCCCGAACTGCCGCGGCTGCTGCACGACGCGCTGCGCACGCCGCGCGGCACCGAGCCGCGGCTGCTCGAGGCGGTGCTGGCCGAGCAGCGGCGCACCAACCGGCTGCTGCGGGCGATCATCTACGGGGCGGTCGGGTTCCTGCTGGGATTGGTTGCGACCCAGGTGATGACCCACTGGCGGTAAGTGAAAGAGATAGGTGAAACCCGGGTCCGGGACTTGCATTGCCGGGTGCTCCTGCATGGATAATCCTGCCCGCCTCCCACCCCGCGCCGCAAGCCTAGGTCGATGAACACCACCCTGATTTCCTTCGTCGTGCTGTACCTGCTGGGCACCCTCGGCCTGGGCATCTGGGCCGGCACCCGGATCAAGAACACCAGCGACTTCGCAATCGCCGGCCGCAGCCTGCCGCTGATCATGGTGGTCACCACCACCTTCGCCACCTGGTTCGGGGCCGAGACCGTGATGGGCATCCCGGCCCGCTTCGTGCAGGGCGGCCTGGGCTCGATCGTCGAGGACCCGTTCGGCGCCGGCACCTGCCTGATCCTGGTCGGCCTGTTCTTCGCGACCAAGCTCTACAAGCAGAACCTGCTGACCATCGGCGATTTCTATCGCAAGCGCTTCGGCAAGGGCGTCGAGGTGTTCTGCTCGCTGGCCATCATCCTGAGCTACCTCGGCTGGGTCGCGGCGCAGATCACCGCGCTGGGCGTCGTGTTCTCGGTGCTGACGAACGGCTGGATGTCCGAGAACGTGGGCATGATCGTCGGCACGCTCGCGGTGCTGGTCTACGTGGTGGTCGGCGGCTTCCTCGCGGTGGCCTGGACCGATTTCATCCAGATGATCGTGCTGGTGATCGGCCTCACCGTCATCGCCGTCTTCGCGAGCGACCTGGCCGGCGGCGCCGACAAGGTGTTCGCGATGGCCCAGCAGAAGCAGCTGTGGACCTTCCTGCCCGCGCCCACCTTCACCGAGATCGCGATGTTCATCGGCGCCGCCCTCACGATGATGCTGGGCAGCATCCCGCAGCAGGACGTGTTCCAGCGCGTGATGTCGGCGCGCAGCCCCGAGATCGCCCGCAACGGCGCGATGATCGGCGGCGTCAGCTACATCCTGTTCGCGTTCGTGCCGATGTTCATCGTCGGCTGCGCGGTCATCGTGATGGGCGACAGCGCGCTCGAGCTCGCGAAGAACGACTACCAGCGCCTGCTGCCGGCCTTCGTGCTGACCAAGATGCCGCTCGTGATGCAGATCCTGTTCTTCGGCGCGCTGCTGTCGGCCATCAAGAGCACCTCGTCGGCCACGCTGCTCGCGCCCAGCACCAGCTTCGTCGAGAACATCCTGAAGAACCTGCGGCCTGGCATGACCGACCGCGAGCAGCTGTTCGCGATGCGCAGCACCATCGTCGTGTTCGCCGCGCTGGTGCTGGCCTACGCGATCAAGATGAAGGGCACGTCGATCTACGAGCTGGTGTCGGGCGCCTACCAGATCACGCTGGTCGGCGCGTTCGTGCCGCTGGTGATGGGCCTCTACTGGAAGCGCTCCACCACGCAGGGCGCGATCGTCTCGCTGGCGGCCGGCGTGGCGGTGTGGGTGATCTTCTTCCCCGACATCTCCAACCTCGATGCGGTGTTCCCGAAGCAGCTGGCCGGGCTGATCGCCGCGTTTGCGGGCATGATCGTCGGTTCGCTGGCGCCGCAGGTGCTGAAGAACCGCCACGAGCCGCGCCACGGCACGATCGCGGGGCTGAACGCCTGAGGCCGGCGCCGCCGGTGAAGCCCCGGCGGCCGGGCACCCTGGCGGTGCCACCTATAATTTCGCGTTTTGAATCAAAGGCTTAGCCATGCCCATCTACGCCTACCGGTGTGCGGCCTGCGGCCACGCCAAGGACGTGCTGCAGAAAATCTCCGACCCCGTGCTCACCGTCTGCCCGAATTGCGGGGCTGAAGCCTTCCAGAAACAGGTGACGGCCGCGGGCTTCCAGCTGAAGGGCTCGGGCTGGTACGTGACCGATTTCCGCAACGGCTCGAACCCGCCGGCCACCGGTGCCGCTGCGTCGGGCGGCGAAGGCAAGGGAAGTGCCGACAGCGGCGCGGCCAAGACCGAGGG
>NZ_JBFUGW010000085.1:0-23591 GCF_056402735.1 Rhizobacter sp. P3_C12 | reverse complement strand
GTGCCGGCGTGGGGGCAGGCGCAGGGGCGGGCGTCGGCGCGGGGGCCGGAGCGGGCGCCGGTGTCGGCGCAGGGACCGGGGCTGGAGCGGGGGCCGGACCGTCGGCCGCGCCGATGTCGGTCCACAGRCTCGCGGTGGTCGGGTTCCAGCCGGTGCTCGCGTAGTCGGTCTGCGCCACCGTGGCGCGGTAGTTGCGGCCGTTGTACGTCACCAGCGAGCCGGCGGCGTAGAAGGTGTCGGGCTTCCAGGCCGGGTAGCTGGCGGCCTGGGCCGTCGCGGTCACGAGGACGGCGGCGAACGCGCTGAGCAGACGCATCTGGCTCGAGCGGGGAAAGAGGGCGGTGACGGGCATGGAGGTCTCCGGGTGGGCGGGGGGCGGTACGGCGTTCGGGACTCTAGCGTTTGCAATACCATTTGAGTACCACTTGAGCGATGAAAGTGGTAATGGTTTGTGCCCGCGAGCCGCAAAACGCGATCCAATAGCCGCGTCTCCACCACCGTGCTTTCGTCCGAACCGTGTCCGAGTCCTTGCTGGACCCCACCCTCGCTCCTCCCAAGTCCACGCTGGCCCTCTCCCTCTGGGGCGACCGGTGGCCGCGGCTGCGGCCCTGGCTGCTCGGCGCCATCGCGCTGGGGCTGGCGCTGGCCGTCGGCCTCGCGCTGCGCCAGCTGCTGCTGCAGGTGCACTACAGCGCGGTGATGGCGGCCGTGGCCACCACGCCGGCATCGAGCATCGGCCTGGCGCTGATCGCCACCGTGCTGAGCTACCTCGCGCTCAGCGGCTACGACAGCTCGTCGCTGCGCTACGCCGGCGCGCGCGTGCGGCATGCCACCGTGCTGCTGACCTCGTTCGTCGCCTACGCGCTGTCGAACACCATCGGGCTCGGGCCGCTGTCGGGCGGCGCGGTGCGCATGCGGCTGTACACCGCCGCCGGGCTGGAGCCGGCCCAGGTCGGGCGGGTGATCGCCTTCAATGCCGCCGCCTTCGGGCTCGGCATGGCGGCGTTCGGCGCGCTCGCGCTGCTGTGGGGCGCCGACGATGTGGGCGGCCTGCTGCGCATGCCGCCGCTGCTGCTGCGGTTGCTGGCGGCCGCGCTGCTGGTGGGGCTGGCTGGTTTCATCTGGCTGTGCACCAAGCGCCGCGGCCTGCGCATCGGCCGCTGGGGCATGCGCCTGCCGACGCCCGAGCTCGCGCTGCGCCAACTGGTGATCTCGGCGCTGGAGCTGTGCGCCTCGGCGGCGGCGCTGTGGGTGCTGCTGCCGGGCCAGCACATCCCGCTGCCCACCTTCATCGCGTTCTACGCCATCGCCGTCACGGCCGGCATCATCAGCCACGTGCCGGGCGGCGTCGGCGTGTTCGAGGCGGTGATGCTGCTGGCCAGCGGCGGCAGCGTGCCGAGCGACGTGATGCTGGGCGCGCTGCTGCTGAACCGCGGCATCTACTACGTGCTGCCGCTGGTGCTGGCCACCGGCATGCTGGTGGCCTACGAGCTGCGCTCCGGCGTGGCCGCGCCGGTGGGCCGCATGGCGGTGCACCTGAGCCCGCGGCTGATGGCGGCGCTCACGCTGGTCGCGGGGCTGTGGCTGATGGTCTCCGGCGTGACGCCGTTCACCGAGGACGCGCGCGAGATCCTGGCGCACCTGAACGTGCCGGTGCCGTTGATCGAGGCCTCGCACTTCCTCGGCAGCGTCGCCGGCCTCGGCCTGCTGCTGGTGGCGCGCGGGCTGCTGCACCAGCTCGATGCCGCCTGGTGGGCCGCGCTGGTGCTGTCGGTGATCGCGGCGGTGCTGGCGCTGCCCAAGGGCATCGCGGTCACCGAGGCCGCGATGCTGACCACGCTGGCGCTGCTGCTGCTGATCTCGCGCAACCAGTTCGACCGGCGCTCGTCGCTGTTCTCGCAGCGGCTGGAGCCCGAATGGCTGCTGGCGCTGGGCGGCGTGCTGGTCGCCTGCGTGTGGGTGCTGTTCTTCGCATACCGCGAGGTGGCCTACAGCAACCGGCTGTGGTGGCAGTTCGAGCTCGACGGCCAGGCGCCGCGCTCGCTGCGCGCGCTCACCGCCATCGCGCTGATCGGGCTGGCCTACGGCCTGTGGCAGCTGCTGCGGCCGCCGGCCGGCGACGTGGCCGGGAACTCGCCCGAAGAGATCGAACGGGCCGCCGCGATCGTGCGTGCCAACCCGTCGTCGGACGGCTGCCACGTGCTGGTCGGCGACAAGCACCTGATGTTCTCGCCGTCCGGGCGCAGCTTCCTGATGTTCGGCAAGCAGGGGCGTTCGTGGGTCTCGCTGTATGGCCCGTTCGGCGATGCGCGCGAATGGCCCGACCTGGTCTGGCAGTTCATCGAGCGCGCCAACGATCACGGCGGGCGCGCCGCGTTCTACCAGGTGCGGCCGGCCACGCTGCCGCTGTACCTCGATTGCGGGCTGCATGCGCTGAAGCTCGGCGAATACGCCACCGTGCCGCTGCCCGATTTCAGCCTGAAGGGGGCGAAGCGCGCCAACCTGCGCACCGGCGTGAACCGCGGCGAGCGCGAGGGGCTGCAGTTCGAGGTGGTGCCGGCCGACGGCGTGGCCGCGCTGCTGCCGCAGCTGAAGCAGGTGTCCGATGCGTGGCTGGCCGAGCAGCGCGGGCGCGAGAAGAGCTTCTCGGTCGGGCGCTTCGATGCCGACTACGTGCAGCGCCTGCCGGTGGCGATCGTGCGGCGCGATGACCGCATCCTCGCCTTCGCCAACCTGCTGACCACCGATGCCCGCAAGGACGCGAGCCTCGACCTGATGCGCCACCTGCCCGATGCGCCGCCCGGCACGATGGATTTCCTGTTCGCGAAGATCATGCTGCACCTGCAGGCCGAGGGCTACGAGCGCTTCGGCCTGGGCATGTCGCCGATGGCCGGCATGGCCGAGCGCCGCCGCGCGCCGCGCTGGCAGCGCCTCGGGCGGCTGCTGTTCGAGCACGGCGACCGCTTCTACAACTTCCGCGGGTTGCACAACTTCAAGGACAAGTTCGAGCCCGACTGGGAGGCGCGCTACCTGGCCGCGCCGCCCGGGCTGGCGCCGGTCTTCATCCTGGCCGACGTGGCGGCGCTGATCGGTGGCGGCATCAAGGGAGCGATCAGCCGATGAAGCGCATGCTGGCGATGGTGGCAGGGCTGCTGCTGATCCCGATGGCGCCGTGCCACGCGCAGGCGCGGCCCCAACCCAAGCCGACGCCGATGCAGACCGCGCCCGGCACGGTGGCGCACGGGCTGTTCAACGACGTGCGCCTGTTCAAGCCGGCGGGCACCGTGCAGCAGTTCGTGTTCATGCTGTCGGCCAACGATGCGCCCGATGCCGCCGAGCAGCTGGCCATCGACCGCATGGTCGACGGCGGGGCGCTGGTGGCGGCGGTGCCGCTCGCGCCGTTCTACAAGCGGCTGGAGAAGCAGGACGGCAAGTGCACCTACGCCGCGGGCGCCTTCGAGAACCTGTCGCGCCATCTGCAGGCCTACGAGCAGGTGCCGGGCTATCGGTTGCCGATGCTGGTGGGCAGCGGTGCGGCAGCGCCGTTCGCCTATGGCGTGCTGGCGCAGGCGCCGGCCGGGAGTTTCTCGTCGGCGCTGTCGCTCGGGTTCTGCCCGCGGCTCGCGCTGAAGACGCCGCTGTGCGCGACCAACGGCCTGCGCTGGACGGCCGCGGGCGCCGGCGGCTTCGAGCTGCTGCCCGCGACGACGCTGGCCACGCCGTGGACGGCGGTGCAGGGCGCCGCGTGTTCCGCCGACAGCGTGCAGGCCTTCGTGCAGCAGGTGCCGAAGGCGCGCTGGGTGGCCGATGGCCCCGCTGCATTCGCGACGGCGTACGCGCAACTCTCGTCGGCGCAGCAGGCCGCTGCACCGGTGGTGCCGCCGGCGCCGGAGCAACTGGCCGACCTGCCGATGGTGGAGGTGCCGGTTTCAGGTGCGGGCCAGCGCTTCGCGGTGCTGCTGTCCGGCGATGGAGGCTGGGCCGGCATCGACAAGGAGCTGGCGGCGGCACTGGCGGCGCAGGGCATTCCGGTGGCGGGCTTCGATTCGCTGCGCTACTTCTGGAAGGCGCGCACGCCCGAGGGCCTGGCGAGCGATCTCGATCGGCTGATCCGCTACTACGCCGCGCGCTGGCAGCGTTCGGAGGTGATCCTGATCGGCTACTCGCAGGGCGCCGACGTGCTGCCGTTCGCCGTCAACCGGCTGCCGGCCGCGACCCGCTCGACGATCAAGCTCACCGCGCTGCTGGGGCTCGCGCAGAAGGCCTCGTTCGAATTCCACTTCAGCAACTGGCTGGGGCCGAGCGGCGACAAGCCGATCCTGCCCGAGGCGCGCCGGCTCTCGGCCGCCGACACGCTGTGCGTGCAGGGCGACCGCGAGAAGGATTCGCTGTGCCCGAAGCTCGTGCCGGCCCATGCGCGGGTGCTGGTGATGAAGGGCGATCACCACTTCGGTGGGGACTACGCGCGGCTGGCGCGCTTGATCGTCGAGGCGGTGCGGTAGGGAATCGGGCCACTGCCTGGCGGCACGTCATGCACCTGCCGCGTAGGCCGCCATGAACACCCTGACTGCTTCGCGCAACAGCGCGCGGTTCTCACGCGCATCGGGCATCTCGAGCATGAGCAGCCCCCGGATGTGGCCGTCGCCGAGGAACATCGACAGGAACAGGTCCGCCGCCTGCCGCGGGTGCCGCACCTTCAGCGTGCCGGCCGCGTCGGCGCGGCGCAGGTACGCGGCCAGGTCGCCGATCAACCGGTCGGCTCCCTGCCGGTAGAAGGCCCGGCAGGCCTCGGGTTGTACCCCGGCGGCGCCGTAGAGCGAGCGGAACTGCGACAGCGCCTCGTTCTCGCGCGCCAGCGTCAGGAACTGCTCGCCGATGGCCAGCAGCGCCTTCTGGGGCTGCTTCGCGTCCAGTGCTTCGGCGCCCGCGAGGCCGCCCACCACGCGCTCGGTGCGGTCGCGCACCTCTGCCTCGAACAACCCCTCCTTGGACCCGAAGTGGCTGTAGATGGTCATCTTCGAGACACCGGCGTCGGCGGCGATCGCGTCCACGCTGGATCGCTCCAGGCCGTGCGCATAGAAGTGCCGGCGCGCCGCATCCAGGATGCGGCGGTAGCGCTCGGGGTCTCGCGGCCTGCCGCGGCGTGGCGTCGGCGCGGCATCGTTCTCGGTTTCGTTCTGGGGCATCTTATTTAATGTACTTGAAAGTCCATTATGAGTGGGGTACATTTATTGGACTCAATCGTCCAGTAAATTAAGAACTTCATGACGCCCCCACTGCATCGCAGCCTCGACCCCGGCGCCCGGGCGATCCGCCCCGCGGCGTTGGCCGCGCTGGTGTTCTTGTCGGCCTGCTCGGTAGCGCCCGTGCAGCCCCCGTCGCCATCGGTGCCCCTGACCTCCGCCTTCGCGCATGGCGTGCCGGCGGCCGGTGCCGGCCAGACTCTCGACGGTGCCTGGTGGGCCGGCTATGGCGACCCGGCGCTGACGGCGCTGATCGACGAGGCCCTGGCCGCCAACCAGGATGTGGCCATCGCCCTGCAACGCGTCGCCCAGGCGCGCGCCGGCCGCGATGCCCAGGGCTCTCGCCTGTGGCCCACGGTGGGCCTGCAGGCGTCGGCCTCGCGCAGCGAAAGCGGCCTGCCCGATCCGGTCAAGCAGGGGCAGCCTGACACCCGCGCGCTTCGCGTCGGTGTCGACGTGGCGTGGGAGATCGACCTGGCCGGCGGTGTGCGCGCCGCACGCGATGCGGCGCAGGCTGATGCCGCTGCCGCCACCGCAGGCGTGGACGGCGCGCGCCTGCTGGTGGCCAGCGAGGTGGCGCGGCAGTACTTCGTGCTGCGCAGCGCTGAAGAGCAGCTGCGCATCGTGCAGGCCCTGGCCGCGGCCCAGCGCGAGACGGCCATCCGCGTGGGCAGCCGCCAGCGCGAAGGTGAGGCCAGTGCCTTCGATCTCGACCGCGCAGGTGCCGAAGCCGAGGCGCTCGACGCGCAGGTGCCTCCACTGCGGATGCTGGCCGGCGTCTCGCAGACCCGGCTGGYCGTGCTGCTGGGCCGCAACCCATCGGCACGCGTCGTCGACGACGGCGCAGCGTTCGTGTGGCCCGCGGTGCGCGACATCGGGACCGGCCAACCCAGCGACCTGCTGCGGCGCCGCCCCGACCTGGTCGCCGCCGAGGCGCGCGTCGCGGCCGAGACGCTGCGCGGCGCCGAGGCACGCGCGCAGTGGTGGCCCCAGCTGTTCCTGAGCGCCCTGTTCGGTCGCGAGGACCTGCGGCTGAACGCGCTGGATCTCGCGCCGGTGCATTTCTCGAACGTCGCGCTGGCGTTTGCCGCGCCGATCTTCAATGGCGGGCGCATCGACGCCGGCATCCGCGTGCAGTCGGCGCGGGCCGACGAGGCGCTGCTGGCCTGGCAGAAGGCGGTGCTGGTGGCCGTGCAGGAAGTCGAGGACAGCCTGCTGGTGCGCACCGAAGAGGCCGAGCGCGCCGCCGCGCTGAGCCGCACCGTCGACCACCGTCGCCGCTCGCTGCAGCGCGCCCAGTCGCTGCAACGCGAAGGCCAGATCGACCTGCTGGTGTTGCTGGACGTCCAGCGCTCCGTGCTGGCCAGCGAACTCGCCCTGTCGGGCAGCCGCCTTCAGCAGGTGCTGGCCGACGTCCAACTCTACAAGGCACTGGGCGGGGGCTTCGCGCCACCTCGGGCCGGTGTCGTCACGACTTCTCTTGCCGCAAGGACGCCCCGATGAACAGGATCTCCCCCGCCACGGCCCTCACGGTCATGGCCGCTGCCGGCGTGCTGCTGGCCGCCTGCAGCGAGCCCGGCGCGCCTGCCGCCATCGTCAAGCCGGTCTTCGTGACCACGGTGACGCAGACGGCGTCCGCGCAAACGCGCGCCTTCACCTCCGTGGTTCGAGCTCGTGTCGAGACGGACCTGGGTTTTCGCGCCGGCGGCAAGGTGGTCGAGCGACTGGTCGAGGTTGGTGATGTCGTGAAGGCCGGCCAGGCACTCGCTCGCCTCGACCCAGCCGACTATCAGTTGGGCGCGAGGGCCGCTGCCGACCAGGTGCAGGCTGCTTCCGTGGATGCGCAGCAGGCTGCGTCTGACGAGGCACGCATGCGCCGCCTGCTCGCCGACGGTTCGGTGGGCGCTGCCGATCATGAGCGCCAGAAGGCGCGTGCCGACGCGGCTGCGGCTCGCCTGGACCAGGCCCGCCGCCAGCTCGACCTGGCGCGCAACCGCGAAGGCTATGCGACGCTGGTGGCGCCCTATGCCGGCGTGGTGACGGCGCTGCGCTTCGAGCGCGGCCAGGTGGTCGCCGAGGGCCAGCCCGTGCTGTCGCTGGCCCGTGACGGGGAGCGCGAGATCGTCGCCGACCTGCCGGAGGAATGGGTGGGCCGGGCGCGGACCCTCGCCGCCGTGGCCACGCCCTGGCAGGGCGCGGCGCAAGACGCCAAGGCGCCGCTGCGGCTGGTGCTGCGCGAACTCTCGCCACTGGCCAGCGCGCAGGGCCGCACCTTCCGCGTGCGCTATGCCGCGACCCCCGAATCGCGCGCGCAGGTGGCGGCGCTGCCATTGGGCAGCACCATGCAGCTGAACCTGTCCGACCCGACCGCGGGTGCGGCGACGGTCGCCCTGCCGGTCACTGCGCTGGTGAAGGCCAGCGGCTCTGCGGGCGTCTGGGTGCTGGATGCCCAGGGCTCGGGCCTGGCGTTCCAGCCCGTGCAGGTGGTCGGCATGGACGACGCATCGGTGCGCGTCACCGGCCTGGCCACCGGCAGCCGCGTGGTCAGCGTCGGTGCCCAGAAGCTCGATGCCGGCATCAAGGTGCGGGCCGTCGAACGTTCGCCCGAAGCCGGGCCCGCCCCCGTCGCCAGCAGCGGCTCGCAAGGGCAGTCATGAAGCGCTTCAATCTCTCGGAATGGGCCGTCACGCACCAGCCGATGGTGCTGTTCCTGATCATCGCGACGCTCATCGTCGGCGTCCTGTCCTTCAACCGGCTGGGCCGCCTGGAGGACCCCAACTTCGACGTGCCGCAGATGACGGCCATCGTCGTGTGGCCCGGCGCCACCGCGCAGGACGTGCAGGACCAGGTGCTCAACCGCATCGAGCGCCGGCTGCAGGAGCTGGATCACTTCGAATCCGTGCGCAGCTTCTCGCGCCAGGGTTATGGCGGCGTCACGCTGTACATGAAGGGCGGCTCCAGCAAGGCGGAGCTGGACAACGCCTGGTACCAGGTGCGCAAGAAGATCGGCGATGTGCGCCAGGAGTTCCCCGACGGCGTGCGCGGGCCCTTCTTCAACGACGAGTACAACGACCGCTACAGCGTGCTCTACGCGTTGAGCGCGCCCGAGCTGTCGATGGCCGAGCTGTTGGCGGTCACCGAAGACGTGAAGCGGCGCATCCAGGGCGTGGACGGTGTCGGCAAGGTCGACATCCTGGGCAAGCAGGCCGAGCGCGTGTACGTGGAGCTGTCGACCCGGCGGCTGGCCGCGCTCGGCATCGCGCCGACCGCCGTGTTCGACGCGCTGGCGCGCCAGAACCTGGTGGCCCCGGCCGGTTCGGCCGATGCCACGCACGACCGCGTGCAGGTGCGCGTGGACGGCGGATTGCACGGCACCGCGGACGTTGCCGACGTGAGGCTGGAAGTGGGCGGCCAGCTGCTGCGGCTGGCCGACATCGCCACCGTGCGCACCGGCTACGAGGATCCGCCGAGCCTCACCATCCGCCACAACGGCGTGCCGGTGCTGGCCATCGGCGTGACGATGCAGGCCAACGGCAACGTGCTGGATTTCGGGCGCGCGCTGGAGCAGCGGCTGGCGCAGGTGCGGCAGGAGCTGCCGGCGGGCGTGGAGATCCAGCAGTACGCCGACCAGCCGCGCGTGGTGGAGGAATCGGTCTGGGAATTCGAGCGCTCGTTCCTGGAGGCGCTGGCCATCGTGCTGGCCGTGTCCTTCCTGTTCCTGGGCTGGCGCACCGGCATCGTGGTGGCCGCGTCGGTGCCGCTGGTGCTCGGGCTGGTGGCGGCCGTCATGCACGCCGCCGGCTGGGCCCTGGACCGCATCTCGCTGGGCGCGCTGATCATCGCGCTGGGCCTGCTGGTCGACGACGCCATCATCGCCGTGGAGATGATGGTGGTGAAGCTGGAGGAAGGCTGGGACCGCTTGCGCGCTGCCACTTACGCCTACACGACCACGGCGCTTCCGATGCTGACCGGCACGTTGATCACGGCCGCCGGGTTCATGCCGGTGGGTTTCGCCAAGTCGATCGCCGGCCAGTACGCGGGCGGCATCTTCTGGGTCGTCGGGGTGGCGCTGATCCTGTCGTGGCTGGTGGCCGTGATCTTCACGCCGTACCTGGGCGTGTTGCTGTTGCCGAAGAACCTGGGGAATCCGCAGACGGGCACGCACCACGACGTCTACGACCGACCCGTCTACCACCGGCTGCGCGCCGTCATCGATGGGGCGGTGCAGCACCGGGCCTGGGTGCTCGGCGCCACGGTGCTGGCCTTCGCCATCGCCGGTGCCGGCATGCTGACGGTTCAGCAGCAGTTCTTCCCCACCGCATCGCGGCCGGAACTGCTGGTGGACCTGAGGCTGCGCGAAGGGGCGTCTTTCGCCGCGACGCAACGCCAGGTGAAGCTGCTCGAAGCGCGACTGGCGAAAGACCCGGACATCGAATTCTTCACCGCTTACACCGGTGCCGGCACGCCGCGTTTCTATCTGTCGATCCTGCCGGAATTGCCGAACCCGGGGTTCGCACAGTTCGTCGTCAAGACGGCGGGCATTGAACAGCGCGAGCGGGTGCGCGCCCGACTGCTGGACCTGCTCGCCAAGGACGAGGCCTTGCCGGACGTCAATGCGCGCGTCACGCGCCTGGAGTTCGGCCCGCCGGTGGGTTTCCCGGTCCAGTTCCGTGTCATCGGCCCCGACAAGGTGCAGGTGCGGGAGATCGCCTACAAGGTGCGCGATGCGGTGCGCCAGAGCCCGCTGGTGCGTGACACGCAGTTGGACTGGAACGAGCAGGTCCGCTCGATGAAGGTCCACGTCGACCAGGACAAGGCGCGGCTGCTGGGCCTCTCCACAGCCGACATCCAGGGCCTGGTGCAGACCGCGCTGGACGGCGCACCGGTGACGCAGATCCGCCGCGGCGAAGAGCTCATCGACGTGGTCGTGCGAGCGACACCCGAGGAGCGCAAGCGCATCGGTCAACTGGGCGACCTGCCCGTGTTCACGCGCAGCGGCGTGACCGTTCCGCTGTCGCAGCTGGCCCGCGTGGAGCCGGGCTTCGAAGAGCCGGTGCTGTGGCGACGCAACCGCGACATGGTGCTCACCGTGCGCAGCGATGTCGTCGACGGCGTGCAGGGGCCGGACGCCACCGCGAAGATCCGGCCGTCGCTGCAGCCCATCGTCGACAGCTTGCCCACGGGCTACCGCATCGAGGACGGCGGCGCCATCGAGGAGAGCGACAAGGCCAACAAGGCCCTGTTCGCGGTGTTCCCGGCGATGTTCGCGGTGATGCTGACGCTGCTGATGATCCAGTTGCAGAGCTTTTCACGCCTGTTCATGGTGTTCATGACGGCACCGTTGGCGCTGATCGGCGTGGTGCCGGCGCTGCTGCTGTTCCAGGCGCCATTCGGCTTCGTCGCGCTGCTGGGCGTGATTGCCCTGAGCGGCATGATCATGCGCAACTCGATCATCCTGGTCGACCAGATCGACCAGGACATCGCGCGCGGCGTGGCGCCCTGGACCGCCATCGTCGACGCCACGGTACGGCGCTCGCGCCCCGTGGTGCTGACCGCCGCCGCCGCGGTGCTGGCCATGATCCCGCTCACGCACAGCGTCTTCTGGGGACCRATGGCCATCTCGATCATGGGCGGCCTGGTCGTGGCCACGGCGCTCACCCTCGTCTTCGTGCCGGCGCTGTACGCCGCCTGGTTCCGCGTGCGGCGTGACAGCCCCGGCACCAACCACCTTTCAACCAAGGAGCAATGAATGTCCAACGACCACACGCAGCAAGATGGGCGCAACAACGCAGGCGTCGGGCTGATGGGCGGGGCGGAGGAGTCATCCCTCGAGCAGGCGAAGTCACTCTTCGACGTCAATGTGTTCGGCGTGATGCGAACCACGAAGGCCGTCCTTCCCGTCATGCGCCGGCAGGGGCGCGGCCGGATCGTCAACATCAGCTCCGTGATGGGGCTGATCCCGGCCCCTTACATGGCGCTGTATGCGTCGAGCAAGCACGCCGTGGAAGGCTATTCCGAGTCGCTGGACCACGAGATCAGGGACGCGGGTGTCAGAGTGGTGCTCGTCGAACCCGCGTACACGCGGACTTCGTTCGAGAGCAATCTCATCCAGGCTGACCAACCGCTCGACACATACAAGTCCGCGCGCTCGAACGCGGAGGCTGTCATGCGCGACGTGATGAAGAACGCCGACTCGCCGGAGTCGGTGGCCCAGACCGTCCTGAAGGCCTGCACCGCGGCGAGCCCGCGCCGCCGCTACGCCGCAGGTGGATTCGCGCGGCAAGTGAGCCTGCTGCGCCGGTTCGTCCCGGCCGCCGCGTTCGACAAGAGCCTGCGCAAGCAACTGCGGCTGCCGGCATAGGCCGGACGCTGAATGAAATCGACACCCCCATGAGCTCCATCAAGATGCAACATCACACGCTGCTCGCCATCGCGGCCAGCCTCGCCTGCGTCGGCACGGCCAACGCGGCGGCCTTCCAGCTCAAGGAGCAGAGCGCCGCCGGCCAGGGGCGCGCCTTCGCGGGTTCCATCAGCGAAGGCGGAGACGCCACCGTGATCGCGAACAACCCCGCCGCCATGACGCTGCTGTACGGCCGGTTGATCCAGGCCGATGTCGCGGTCATCGACTACGCCGTCAAGTTCGACGGCACGGGCACTGATGCGCTGGGCCGCCCGCTGTCCGGAGGCCAGGGCGGCAACGCCGGCGACACCGCTGCGGTGCCGTCGTTGTACTTCCATACCCCTGTGACGGATCGAATCCATCTGGGCTTCTCCATCACGGCGCCGTTCGGCTTCAAGACCGACTACGACGATGGCTGGGTCGGCCGCTACCAAGGCGTGAGAACAGAGCTCAAGGCCATCGACGCCGGCGTGGCGGGGTCCTACACGGTGAACGAGGTCCTGTCGCTCGGTGCCTCGGTGTTCGCCGAGCGCATGGAGGTGAAGTTGCGCGACGCGATCGACTTCGGTGCCCTCCTGGCCGCCTCCAGCGTTCCCGGCTTCTCCCCGACAAGTGCGGACGGATACATCGACATCGACGGTCACGACACCGCGGTTGGCTACACGCTCGGCGCCCTGCTGAGACCGGCCGAGGGGACGACGATCGGCCTGGCCTACCGCTCGGAGGTCAAGCACAAGCCGAAAAGCGCCCAGGTCGACTTCTCGATCCCCACGGCCGCCAACGCCGTGCTGTCCGCGGCCAGGCCCAATACCTTCGTGAGCACGACCGCGAGCACCGAACTGACGATGCCGTCGTCCTGGACGCTCAGTGTCAGCCAGCGACTCGACGACCAGTGGACCGTGATGGCGGACTACTCGCGCACGTCATGGGAAAAGTTCGGCAGCGTGGTGCTGGACTTCGCCTCCAACCTGCCCGACGAGACGCTGCACTTCGGTTACCGGAACACGTCGTTCTATTCGATCGGCACGGCGTACCGGGCCAACGACAGCTGGACCTTTCGTGGCGGCGTCGCCTATGACCAAACCCCCGTCACCGATGGGGTGCGAGACGTCCGCGTCCCTGACGTCAGCCGACGGTGGCTGTCCCTCGGGGCGACGTGGCAGGTGAGCAAGCCGCTGACGTACAGCGTCGGCTACACGCACCTGTTCATCAAGGACACGAGCGTGAACCTGACTTCGTCCAGCGCCAGCAGGCTGCAAGGCTCGTACAAGCTGAGCAGCGACATCGTCGCGGTTTCTGCGCAATACCGCTTCTGACTGTGCTGCGCGCGCTATTGCGCCACCGGATGCGGCGGGCCGAACCAGCGCATGGCCGCAAGGCGAACCTCGTCGTGCGATGGCTGCGCGTCGCACGCCCAGGCGACGACCCCGTCCGGGCGCACCAGCAGGGCGGCCAGGCCGAGGGGATTCTTCGCGTTGCCGGCCACGTACCTGATGCGGTCGCTCCACGGCGCCGCGGTGTGCCGCAAGGGATGCGAGGCGCCGAGATCGACCAGCACGCCCGCACCGCCCTGCAGGTGCGACGCGAGCCTGCTGCCGTCGTCGAACTCCAGATCGGGCGCGCTGCAACCGGTCAGCGGGTGCGTGCCACCCAGGTCGTAGCGCAGCGAGAGGCCCCACAGCTGCCCGGCAAAGTAGGTGGCCCCATCGGGCGTGTTCACCAGGTCGCGCAGGATGCTTTCGAGGGCGCGCCCCTGCGGGCCCGGCCGCATGATCGCGGCCTGCGCGCGCGTCCAGTCCAGCAGCCACTGCCCCACCGGGTGCCGCTCCGCCTGGTAGGTGTCGAGCAGCCCGGCGGGTGCTGTGCCGCGGACCGTGGCGGCCAGCTTCCAGCCGAGGTTCATCGCATCGCCCAGGCCCGCGTTCAGGCCCTGGCCGCCGAGTGCGGAATGGATGTGCGCCGCATCGCCGGCGAGCAGTACTCGGCCCTGGCGGTACGCCATCACCAGCCGCGCACGGTCGGTGAAGCTGGTGGCGAGGTGGACGGCGGACAGCGTCACATCGGTGCCCGACACGCGGCGAAGCACCGCCTGCAGGTGATCGAGCGTGATCGCCTCCGAGCGGTCGAAGGCGCCGCCATCGAAGTCGGCGATGGCGATCTGGCCCGGCTGGTTCATGTAGAAGCCCGCGGGCGTCGCGTTGCGGCCGGGGCGCAGCGTCTCGGGGTCGGCGATGTCCACCAGCGCCGAATACGCGGTGAACTCGGGCTCGGTGCCGGGGAACTCGAAGTTGCCCAGCTTGCGAACCGTGCTGCGGCCGCCATCGCAGCCGACCAGCCACTTCGCCTGGAACGAGAGCACGCCCGCGTGGACGATGACGTGGTCGCCTCGGTCATCGAACCCGGTGACCGCGAGCCCGCGGCGGATGTCGACGCCCAGCGCGAGCGCGCGTGTCGCGAGGACAGACTCCACCGATGCCATGTCGGCCGCGAAGTTGCTGGAGGCCGGGTTCGGCAGGTGATACCTCCAGCGGGACGGGTTGATCCTGGCGGCATCGATCGCGATGCCCGCGAAATGGCCGGCCTGGGCTTTGCGGGGAGCGCTGGTTGCAGCCGCGGTGGTGGCAAGCAGGTCATCGAGAAGCCCTCGACGGTGGAGCGCCTCGCCGGTCGCGACGGACAGGCCGCGGGTGCCGAGTGGCGGGGCTTTCAACGGGGCCTCGGGGCTGTCGGCCCGTTCGAGGACCAGCACGTCGAGCCGGGCCAGCGCGAGTTCGCAGGCGAGGAAGAGGCCGACGGGTCCGGCGCCGGCGATGACGACGTCGTGAAGACGGGAGGAGGAACTGGAGATCATGGCGTGGTGGATGGCCGTTGCACAGCTTCGCGCGGCTGTGTCGATGCGCAGCCGGTTGGAACAACGAAACTGAGGGGGTCAGCAGGCGAGCGCGTCGGTCTCCGGCTTCAGCGGGAGAAACAACGCGGTCGACGATTCAAGGTCGGGAACGAAGACGGATTCGCTTGGCGATAGGCCGCACCGATGGGTGGGATGTTCCGGGGAGGCGTCCCGGTGTGGGAGGCCTGCGCGCCGCGGATTCTATTTCTTCAGATGATGCCTGTCATTCGCTGACTCCAGGACCCACTTGCTCGTGTTCATCGGCAGGTTCCAGTGGGTGATGGATGCGTGGCCGGCAGCAGGGTAGGCGCGCCGGGCGGTGGCGTCTCCATAGCCGAAGAAGTACTGAAAGGCCACCTGGATCACGCCGCCGTGGACCACGAGCACGGCGGTCTGCCCGAGGTGCCTCTTGGCAATCGCGTGAAGTGCCGACTGCACCCGGGCACTGAACTCGATGCTGGTCTCGCAGCCGGGGGCGAAGCGATGGAACTGCCGGTCTCGGTCGCTCAGGCTCTGCCAGGCGGTGGTGAACTCGACCGGATCCATCACCTCATCGCCGCTTCGCCATTCCTCCAGGTTCTGTTCCAGCACGGCAGAAAGGCCGAGCGCCGGCGCCAGGAACTCCGCGGTCTGCCGAGCCCTTGGCAGCGTGCTGGCATAGAGCGCGTCAGCCTTCAACTCCTGGCCGAGCCGAAGCCTGTCGGCCAGTGCCTGGGCCTGCAATATCCCCTCATCGGAAAGGCCGAGATCGACGCGCGGGCCCACGCCGTCAACCTGTCCTTCGTTGTAGGCGCCATGGCGGATCAGGAAGATGGAAGTCATGTGGATGGCGGGTTGAGCGTCAGAGGCGGCGAATCGATTGGAGCCAGGCCACGAGGGGCAGCGGAACACCTCGCGCGCCACGCTGGGCCATCGGCACGTAGGTGTCGAAGGCGCTGAGACTGGACACGAAAGCGAGCGCGTCTGCGAAATTCACCACGTCGCCGGTCCAGAAGAAGGTTTGCCGGCCGAGCGTGCCGGCGGCCACGAACCGCAGGGTCGGCTGGGCCGCGTCGTCCACCCAGGTCGTGTCCTTGATGTCGAACTTGCCGTTGTCGCCGAACCGTTTGCGCACATGTTCGGCGGCCAGATTGCCGGCGACCTCGACGAACATGTCCTTCGACATGGGTTTCGGGAGGGCGAGCCATTCGACGGTGTTGAGCCCCAGCTGGATGGGGCCCCGGGAGCTGAAATCGACGAAGAAGTGGCGGCCTTCGTCAAAGTAGGTTTCTTGAGAGGGCCGACCGGCCAACTCGATCGAGAACTCGCCGTGAGGCGAGTGGTAGCGCCCATCGGCGACCTTGCCGAGCAACGGCCGCGCGGGAGGCACGGTTCCGCAGCCCACGAGGAGCGTGGCACCTGCGAACAGAAGATGTCTTCTCTGGATGGCGGGATGAATCGGCATGGGAACGGGGACCTTCTTTGAAGTCAGGGACAGCGGCCCATGATTGTCAGGGCGCGGGTCATTTGATGAGCTCGCCCGTCACCTCGACGACTCCATCAGATTGCCGCACCCGCGTGATGAGAATCTCTCCTCGGTAGCCGGCCGCAACGGTGCCATGCACGACCCAGACACCGTTTTCCAGCGTTGCGGAGTAGGGCTCGAATCGAGCCGTGCTGGCTGGATTGAATGGCGACTTGCTCGTCTTCTCGGAGATGGAGCGCCAGGCCTGCCTTGACGCCGCAATGGCCGCATCCGGAGAGTCGACGGAGTTCTTGCCTGGGGCCAGAACGGCGGGAAGCACCAGGGCCGCCACGAATCCAAGCGCKAGCGGGCCCAGAAAGGTGCCGACCATGAGCCAGCCTTCGAGCCTGAAGTGTCGATTGATCGATCTCATCGTTGTGCTTCCCTTGACGCTGCGCCGTCAACGACACATCGGCCCCTGGCACGCCGACGACGGCTGGTTCAGGTCGTAGACCGTGCTGTGCCCCGGGTTTCCGGTGGGGGCGGCGGTCCCCTTCGGAACAACGAAGGTGGCCAGGTTGCCGCCATACAGGCCCGCCGGAAACACCATCGGCTTGAGCACCACGTAGGCGCGGTGCTTGCCGATCTTGGGCGCCAGGTCCGACGAAGGCGTGTCGGCACGCGCGCCTGCCAGCGGTGGAATGTCGCCCTTCAGGCCGGAAGGGCCCTCGGGGGCATTGGCGATGTAGTGCTGCTGGACCATGCGGATGTCCGCGTCGGTCAGCGGGCGCAACAAGCCCTTCTTGATCGCCTCTTCAAGGCCGGCCGTTCCGGCCAGCGGCGCGGTCTTGTCGCGGAACGACTCCGGCGGCGAGTCGGGCGAGGTCACGTAGTCGGTCTTCTGGCGCGTCGTCTCGACGATCTCGACGAGGCCTTTGACGTTGCGGTTGTAGAGGCGGGTCGCCTCGACACCGAAGACCGCGCGCGACTTGGGATTGATCCAACCCAGGTTGCCATCGCCGCCGATGTAGCCGTATCCGCACGGCTGCTGTTCCTCGTGGCTCGACACGATGAGGGGCGTGCCCTTGGGCAGGCCGGCCACCACCTGGCGGTGGTATCCCGTGGCGAACACGGCGACGACCTTGGTGCCCTTGGACCAGCCGATCGACCAGATGGTGGGCTCGTAGGCGCCCAGCAGCAGCGCGACCGGTTTGTCGGCATGGACGGCGATGTCGAACTGCGTGGCTTCGTGGCCGCTCTGGTCGATCTGGAAATCGAGCTTGCGGCCGGTGTAGCCGCCTGCCGCGATGACGATGGTGTCGGGCGGCAGGCCCTTGCCCGCGAAGGAGCAGGCCACTTCGGTGACGGAGCCCGGGGTTTCCTTGAAGGGCACGGAGCCTTGCGGCTGCCCCCCCATCGTGAACGGAACCGTGGTCTGTGCCTGCACGGCGCAGGCAACGAGCGTCAAAGGCAACGTGAGGGTGGCAAGTGTGCGAAGCATGCGACTTGACGGCGTTGGCCGTCACCAATGAATGACGAAGGCCTGAGTCTGTAGACGGCGGATGAACTGGTTGCGAAGTGGGCGCGAAGTGCTGATGAGCGTTGGGTGGCATCGATCAAACTGGGCCTTCCGGCCGACAGGATGATCGGCTGTGTTCACCGAGCTGACCGCAAGGTGGCCCGAACCAGGTGGTCAGTGCATCGACGAGCCCCAACCGGGCTGTGCCTGCGACCCAAGCCACGTGGCCGTCGGGCCGAATCAACACCGCGGTGGGAGCAGCGACCACCCCGAGGGCCGGCAGCTCCCACGGGCCGACGTACGTCGCGTCGACGAGCTGAACCCGATCTGCCCACGCAGCGATGTCGAAGCTCCCGGGCTCACCGAGGTTGAGCAGCACGGGTCGGGCATCACGCAACAGGGCGAAGACTCGCAGCGGGCCGAACGCGGTGACCAGGTCGAGATCGGGCATGCGGCGTCCGAGCAGCGGGTGGCCCTTGCCGAGGTCGTAGTGAATGTCGAGCCCGGACATCTCCGCAGCGATTCGTTTGCGCGGCTCCTCCATCTTGAGGAAGTCGCCCACGATGTCGCGCACAGCCCGTGTGCGATCGTCCTCGCGGTGCATTGCAACCTGCGCCATCGTGGTCTTGAGCACGCGCGCACCGACCGGGTGACGCTCGGCGTGATACGTGTCGAGCAAGCTGTCCGGTGACGTCCCCTTGATCACCTGCGCCAGCTTCCACCCGAGGTTCACCGCATCCTGCACGCCTGTGTTGAGCCCCAGCCCGCCGATCGGCGAGTGAACATGGGCGGCGTCGCCGGCGAGCAACACGCGTCCACGGCGATACTGTGCGGCCYGTCGCGTCGTGTCGGTGAACCTGGAGATCCAGGTGGGGTTGTGGGCGCCATAGTCGGTGCCGCACGCGGCGATGAGCAGTTTCTTGAGATCGTGCAGCGTCGGCTCGCCGATTGCATTCGTGTCGGGTTCGGTCACCATGACGCCAATCGGGCCAACATCCTTGTAGATGATTTCGCCGCCCTTGATCTCGTACTCCGACCGCCCGAAGGCATACGTCCCGGCGGACGACCGATGCACCCCGTACGGGGGCTTTTCCGTCATTTCCACTTCCGCGAGGATGTTGCTCGTGGTCGGATCCCAACCCGGGAAGTCGATGCCCGCCGTCTTGCGTACGAGGCTGCGTCCACCATCGCACCCGACGAGATACTGCGCCCTCATTGACTGGCCGTCGGCGAGTGCGACGTCGACACCGGTGTCGTGCTGCACGAAACCCGTGATGTCGCGGCCGTAGAGAATGGGCACCTTGAGCTCGGTGACCCAAGCGGCCAGGATGCGTTCGATGTGCTTCTGCCGCAGCGCGAGCCCGTAGTTGTGGCGAGTCGGGAAATCGCTGATGTCCAGACGGGTGACGGCGAAGCCCGTGACCTGTGCGAGTTGTCCCGCCGAGAGGAATCGATCCGCGATGCCGCGCTGGTCGAGTACTTCAATGGTTCGCGAGGAGATTCCCAGCGCGCGCGCACCGGAGAGTTCTTGATCGGGCCGGCGCTCGACGACGGTGACGTCCACGCCTGCCAGCGCCAATTCACCTGCCAGCATCAGCCCCGTCGGACCTCCGCCGGCGATCACCACCGCATGTTCGTTCATCGTTCGTGTGCTTGCTGGGAGTGCAGGAAGTTCTCGATGCGCTGCCAGGTCAATTCTGACGCGTGTTCATCATGGTCTGGCAGTCCGGGCATCGAGTGAAATTGCACGACAAAGGGCATGGCCAATGGTAAGTCTTGGTAGACCGTAGCCGGCCGCGAGCCGACGGTCRCCAAGGGTCAGCTGTCGGGCGCCAACGCGCGGAGAATGAGCAGTCATGCGGCATCCCTCCAAAACTTCGCTTGCCGATTTCGCCGAGGTAGCTCGCGGCTACTGCTCCTGGTGTGAGGGCGAGTCGTTGGGATTGGACCCGGCGTCTCAGGCCGCCTGCTGGCTGGCGCGCCTCTACGTGGCTGCGCTCGCACTCCCGGAATGGGATGCCGAGAACGCAGAGGGACTGCCGGATTTGCCCCAGCCTACCGAGACGTCAGGGCAGGACTCGTCCTGTTCGACAGCGGCGACGCAAGCAACGCGGCCTGGCACTGGTCGTTTCTTCACCGGATCCATTGGGGCCGACATGCCGTCGGCGGTCTGCTCGCRCTCCACTGCATGCACGTTTCGAAACGTTATCCTCCGCAAGCTTGACGTGAGGACCGTCATCGGCAAAGTCTCTCATGTCGGCAAACCGGCGCTTGCCGCACTCAACGATCCAGGATGAGTCATGTTGTTCGACCCAGCGCGCCACGAGCCACTGCAGGTGATTCCCTGGGACGAAGACCGCGTCCGGGGCAGCATCAGCCGGATCGTGACAGAGACCGAAGCCCGGTTCACGCCGGAGAGCTGGTGGTCGCCCCACCCGCGCGATCTGGAGCCGGGCGAAGACACCGCACAGCCCGCAACGCCGCTCTACTACGGCGCTTGCGGTGTGGTGTGGGCGCTTCACTATCTGCAAGATGCGGGCGCCGTTCGCTTGCAGCGCGACTATCGCGAATCTGCACGGCTGGCCGACTTGCTGGCGCGCAACACATCCTGGCTGGGTAACGAGGCGGCTGCGCATGCRGGCTCTTTCATGATGGGGGAGTTGCCCTTTCGCTTGCTCGAGTACGCAGCGACGCCGCTGCCGGCCACCGCGGGCCGCTTGTCTGAGTTGATCGCTGCCCACATGGAGCACCCGGCGCGCGAACTGATGTGGGGCTCGCCCGGCACACTGCTGGCGTCTCTCTTCTTGCATCAGCGGACCGGCGAAGCACGCTGGGCCGAACTGTTCCGCAGCACGGCGGCGGTGCTGTGGTCGCAGCTCCTTTGGTCCGACGAGTTTGCCTGCCACTACTGGACACAGGACCTGTATGGCCGCCAGTCCACCTACATCGACGCTGTCCATGGTTTCGTGGCGACCGCTGTACCCCTGATACACGGCCGCCACTTGCTGGACGAGGCCGATTGGGGTGCCTGGCAGTCCTGTATCGAAAACACCGTACTGCGCACTGCCACCTGGGAAGGCCAGCAAGTCAGCTGGCGCGCCGTACTGACGCCGCCGCCCACCAGACCCTTGCTGATGCAATACTGCCACGGCGCACCTGGCTTCATAGTCTGCGTGGCCGACCTGCCGAGCCCTGCGCTGGACGAAGTGCTCGCCGCAGCAGGTGAAGCGGTCTGGGCCGCCGGACCGCTGAACAAGGGCTCCAACTTGTGCCACGGTACCGGCGGCAACGGTTACGCTTTTCTCAAGCTATACCTGCGCACCGGTGATGCGACGTGGCTGCAGCGCGCGCAATCCTTTGCAATGCACGGCATAGCGCAGACTGAGGCCGATGCGAGGCTGTACGGCCAATTGCGTTATTCGCTGTGGACCGGCGACCTTGGCTTCGCCATCTACCTGTGGGACTGCCTGCATGGTCGCGCCGATTTCCCGACGCTGGACGTGTTTTGAAACGCGGCTGTGTGATGTCCTGCGCCCCCCTCGGAGGTGGACCCGCAGACAGATGCCCGAAGCGCAACAGGCAACCGGCAGCAACCGGCCACAAGCTGCCCGTCGAGAATGACGGCTTTCGGATGGGCGACCGGCGATAAMCTGACGGTCGTCTATGAGCGCTTTCGACCACAACGAGATGAGCTGATAGCCATGAGAGATTTCGCCGGTGTGGGAATGGCTCTGTCCCGTCTTCTGCCGGGCAGAGGGCCATTCGAAATCGTGCGCCTGCGGCGCCATGAGGAGGAGGCATGGCCTTCTTGAAGGCGGTTGGTTGGACGCTATTTGGTCTTGTGTTCTACACGCTGATCGCGGTCGCTTGCGTTCTCAGTTTCATGTTCCTCTTCGACAGGACATCCCCTCCTGGCCCCGAGGCGGAGCAGCTCAAGGAAAGGATCTGTGCCGAAGGGGAGCCACCCCTATTGCCGAGTCGAGGCAGGTCAAAGCCGGTGATGTGCGATCGGTGGAGGGCCGAGAAGGCGGCGCGGTCGAAGTAGTCCAACCGCCCGCAATCGGCCACCAGCGGTCCATCGCGACCGGCGGCTTTCATGTCGACCCTCTTGGCACAATTCGACGCACTCTATGAAGTCCTTCGCCATCATTCCAAGTCGTCGCATAAGAATTGTTGGCTACCCGCACAGCGGCTGGCGTCCTGCCCTTGCTGGGGAGGCTGATGCCATCGAACTCGACTTCAAGTTCGAAATCACTGACGACGGAACCGGCAACTTTCTCTTCGCATACTCATCTCCCGACCGAAGCTACGCTGCCGATTCTTGGCATGCGACTTTAGAGGAGGCCTATGCGTGCGCTCTTCAAAGCTACGGTATTGAACGAGCCGACTGGTCGCATGCTCCAGAGCGCACAGCGCGCAGTCGTAGATCGAACTGACACTTCCACAGAGCATGGACTGRCAAGTCCTGAGGCTCGACTTGTTCGCCCGCCCTCGTCGGCGGTCAGTCAAAGGCTCGCTGCCGGCCAGCAGCGGACGGTCGCGAGCGGCGCCTTTGGGGTAGTCTGCGCGAACATGACCAACTTGCAGATCAGATGCGGCTGCTGAAAACCGCGAGCGTTCAAGTTCGCAACCCACTCATGCGCCGTCGAGCGAGCTGGCCTATGCTGAGCAAGGCCGAGCTTCGTTTGCTTATGGCCGGCCTCGTCGACTGGGAAATTCGATCCCGAGGTCCGATTCGTGCGCGGATTCGCAGGAAGCGTCTCGAAGCAATCGAGTATTTCCGCCGAGTGCACGGCCCACTCTCCGAAGACCGCCTCTGGGTGCCGAGGAAATCAACTTCTGCCGCGGCGCGGCAGTGGGATTGCCATCGCCGGCACGACCCGGCAAGAGAGAGGTTGAGAGGCGTCCTCTGGCATGAAGCCTGACTCCGCTTGCGAGCGACTGAACCGGTGAACGGCGCACCTGTTGGACGCGAACTGCCGGCCACTTGCAGATGACCGCGGTAGACTGCTTTCGGGCAAGCCGGGTCGATGGATGCGATGTCGCCGTCTGCACCACGGAAGTTTCGAGAGGACGCTTTCCGGCCTGCGGCCTCCAAGCGCCTCTCACGTCAAACATTGGGCCCCGCAGATGAAGCCGCATCCGCTCACATTGGCTCACATCAAGGCAGTCACGTTGAAGCCGGGTATGTACATCCGAGACTTCGATCTTCGCTCGCTCGAAACGCAGCTTTATGGCTTCGATGCCGGTCTAGCAGCTGCGGGTGTACTCGGCGATTTCGACTGGTTCAACCGCGCGTTCAATGATTTCCTGTTCACTCGCACCAAGTGGAGCTGCGTACAAGGTTGGGCAACGGCAATACTTGAGCGATACGGCCAGAGCGAGGAAAGCTTCAACAGGTTTCTCTCGCTCCTGGAACAGGCAACATCCAAGAGCGAAGAATGCCAAAGCCATGCGACTGCCAGCAACGCGTCGTGTTCTGCGCGTGAGGCCTGACCCTCCATGGAAAGGACGTCTTGCAGCTGACTTCGCCAGCTGTAAGACGCCTCTCAGTCAAACGTCGAACGGCAGCCTCCTGATTCGAGATCAACGACGCGAAGGTCCGCAACGGGTCGCCGACAGGCGATCAGGCAGGGCAGCCGACCGGCAACATTCGGCCACTTGCAGCGGTCGCGAAAGACTGCTTCGAGGTAGCTCGCTTGACGCCTTGTGGCCCAAGCCTCCATCCAACATTGTTAGACCGCCTGCATCTTGCATATGCCAGAACTGAACGTCTTCACTGCGATTGCCATCGGTTCATTTGCTGCGGTAGTGTGGGCTGTCGTGTCCATTCGCAGGCTTCTGCGTACGTCCAGACTGAACGGCCTTTCCCGCAATCAAAGGATTTCTGTATGGGCTGCAGCTGCCCTCATTTTCGTGCCTTCGCAACTGGTCGCGTTTGCATGTTCAGTGATCCTTTCCAGCTTCACCGTATCACCGGGTCCTTGGAACCATCTGGCGCTGAATCTCACCATCATCTTCAGCCTTGGAATTCTTGGTGCGGTCATCACGTGGGGCACAGCCAAGGTGGTAGGCACCTTGATCCAGGGTAGAGG
>NZ_JBFUGW010000084.1:0-23703 GCF_056402735.1 Rhizobacter sp. P3_C12 | reverse complement strand
GTGGTCGGTGTCGGTTTCGTCAACGAGCGCGCCGCGCTGCTCGGCGCCAGCGGCATGCTCGACGACATCGCGCTCGACAAGTACACCTTCATCCGCGATGCCTACCTGCAGCGCCGGCGCAGCCTCGTCTACGACGGCGAGGTGCCGGAGTCGAAGGACGAACGCTACGACCAGGACGAGGCACCGGCGTCGGCACCCGCAGCGGCCCCGGCACCGGCCGCCTCGCCCGCGTCGGCGCCGAAACCATGAACTTCACCTGCCGGAAACGATCCGGCGGCCAACCGGCAGAGACCCACGGCCGTTGAGGTCATGTGCCGGATCGCCGCGCAGACGCAGCGAACTCCAGATACCGTGCCCGCTCCAAGCTGCGAGGCTCTTCCCCGAAAGGAACCACAGATGCTCAACCCACAATTTGTCAGATGGATCTCCGCCGCGACGATCGCCGTGGCCAGTGCCGCCGCGTTCGCGCAGCAGGCGCCCGACCAGCTCGTGAAGCAGGTGTCGTCCGAGGTGCTCGATGCGGCCAAGGCTGACAAGTCGATCCAGGCCGGTGACGTGAAGCAGGTCTCGGCGCTGGTCGAGGCCAAGGTGATGCCGCACGTCAACTTCCAGCGCATGACGGCCTCGGCGGTCGGCCGCTACTGGCGCCAGGCCACGCCCGAGCAGCAGAAGAAGCTGCAGGACGAGTTCAAGACGCTGCTGGTGCGCACCTATTCCGGCGCGCTCGCGCAGGTGCGTGACCAGACCGTGCAGCTGAAGCCGATGCGCTCGTCGCCTGAAGACACCGAGGTGATCGTGCGCACCGAGATCCGCGGCAAGGGCGATCCGATCCAGCTCGACTACCGCCTCGAGAAGGCGGCCAGCGGCTGGAAGATCTACGACGTCAACGTGCTCGGCGTCTGGCTGGTCGAGAACTACCGCAACAGCTTCGCGCAGGAGATCGGTGCTGGCGGCATCGACGGCCTGATCGCCAAGCTGATCGAGCGCAACAAGTCGGCTGCCGGCAAGAGCTGAGGCCGACATGCTGTTGCTGCCCGCCACGGTGACGACGCGCGAGGCCCGCGACACGCAGCGCATGCTGTCGCAGGCCTTGCAGCAGGAAGTGAAGACGCAGTCCGAGCCCACCGTGACGGTGGATGCCTCGGGTTTGGCGCAGTTCGATTCGGCGGCGCTTGCGGTGCTGCTGGAGTGCCAGCGGCTGGCGACGGCGTTCGGCAAGGGGTTCGCGGTGCGCAATGCACCGGCGAAGCTGGCTGAGCTGGCTCGGCTGTATGGGGTGGATGGGCTGTTGCTGAAGGCTGCTTAGGCGTCGTGTCCTGTCGCGCCGCGCAGACCCACCCGCTCTTGTTGGGGGGAAAAGATTGAAGTGACCGACGAGCGCGCGAGCGCTCGCATGCTCGTCGGTCACTTCAATCTTTTCCCCCAAAYACAGTGCGGCGGTSYCGCAAAGGCGCGGGYRGGGAGGCTGGGGAGCGCCAATCAGGGCGGGGCGCCGGAGCTGGCTGGTTTCATGGCCCGCGTGCGCAGCACGCTTCGTGMACTGACTGTCGCCCACTGTTTGACCACAACGAACGAAGTGAGTGGCGGGAGTTTGGGCGACGGGCCATGAAACCAGTCAGCGGAGGGGAGTCWTCGCCCCGAGAGGGGCGAAGACCGCACCGACCGGCGAGCCCCAGCCTCCCTACCCGCGCCTTTGCAAGCGCTGAAGCCGACAAGCTACTCAGCCTGCGCGTACCTCTTCGCCCGCAGGTTCCGCTTGATCTCCTGCAGCATCGGCCGCAGCTCGCTCCCCAACCGCAGCGCCACACCCGTGGTGAGGATGTCGATCACGATCAGGTGCAGCAGCCGCGACACCATCGGGCTGTAGCGGTCGTAGTCTTCCGGGTGGTCGGCCGCCAGCAGGATCTGGCTGCTGCCGGTCTGCCCGATCTGCGCCAGCGGCGAGCCGCTCGCGGTGATCACGATCGTCGTCGCACCCTTCTTGCGCGCAATCTCGGCCACGTCGATCAGGTCGCGGCTGCGGCCCGAGTTCGAGATGATCACGACGCAGTCGCCCGGCTGCAGCATCGTCGCGCTCATCACCTGCACATGGCCGTCRCTGATCGCCAGCGCATTGACGCCCAGCCGGAAGAACTTGTGCTGCGCATCCTGCGCAACGATGCCCGAATTGCCGACCCCGTAGAACTCGATGCGCCGCCCGGCACGGCCCGCCTCGGCCAGCGCCGTGATCGCGCGGTCGAACGCCAGGCTCGCGGCATCGTTGCGGTACTTCAGCAGCGCACTGACCGCGTTGTCGACCACCTTGACGACGATGTCGCCCGGCTTGTCGTCCTCGTCGACCGCACGGTGCACGAAGGGCACGCCCTCGTTGACGCTGCCGGCCAGCTTGCGCTTGAAATCGGCCAGCCCGTCGTAGCCCACGCTGCGGCAGAAGCGCACCACCGTCGGCTTGCTGACGTGCGCCCGGTCGGCCAGCTCGCTGACCGGCAGGCTCGCAAAACTGCGCGCATCGGCCAGCACCAGCTTGGCCACGCGCTGCTCCGCCGGAGGAAGCGCGGGGATCGACGCGCGAATGCGGTCCAGCATGGGGGATCCGGCGAGGTGCGCGCTTATTGCTCTTCGGACCAGGCGAAACCGTCGCGCGCGACCAGCGCGCTCGCGGCCGCCGGCCCCCAGGTGCCGGCCGCATACGGGCGCGGGCCGGTGCTGTCCTTGCCCCAGGCGTCGAGAATCGGCTCGACCCAGCGCCATGCCTGCTCCTGCTCGTCGCTGCGCACGAACAGGTTCAGCCGGCCGGCGATCGCGTCGAGCAGCAGCCGCTCGTAGGCGCCCACGCGGTTCTCGGCGAAGGCCTTGTCGAAGTCCAGGTCGAGCGACACCGGCGCGAGCTGCTCCTGCTGCCCGGTGCCCTTGGCCGCCAGCAGGTGCAGCTCCAGGCCGTCCTCCGGCTGCAGGTTGATCACCAGCTTGTTCGGCTGGTTGTGGCCCGGGAAGATGCTGTGCGGCGTCGGCCGGAAGTTGACGACGATCTGCGCATCGCGCGCGGCCAGCCGCTTGCCGGTGCGCAGGTAGAAGGGCACGCCGGCCCAGCGCCAGTTCTGCACCTCGGTGCGCAGCGCGACGAAGGTCTCGCACTGGCTGCCGGCCGGTACCTTGACCTCCTGCAGGTAGCCCACCACGGGCTGCCCGCCGGCCGTGCCCGCACGGTACTGCCCACGCACCACGTCGCGGCCGACGCTCTCTTCGGTGAACGGCTTCAACGAGCGCAGCACCTTCAGCTTCTCGTCGCGGATCGCGTCGGCATCGTTGCGCGACGGCGGCTCCATCGCGATCATCGTCAGCAGCTGCAGCGCGTGGTTCTGCACCATGTCGCGCAGCGCGCCGGTGCGGTCGTAGAAGTCGCCGCGCGTGCCGACACCGATCGCCTCGGCCAGCGTGATCTGGATGTTGGCGATGCTCTCGCGGCGCCACAGCGGCTCGAACAGCGCATTGCCGAAGCGCAGCGCCATCAGGTTCTGCACCGAGGGCTTGCCGAGGTAGTGGTCGATGCGGAACGCCTGCGTCTCGCTGAACACCGAGCGCACGACGCGGTTGATCTCCTGCGCGCTCTGCAGGTCGTGGCCCAACGGCTTTTCAAGCACCACGCGGATGCGCGGCGTGTTCAGCCCGGCCACGCCGAGCTGCTCGCAGATCTGCGGAAAGAGGTGCGGGCTGGTGGCGAGGTACAGCACCGCCGTGTCGGCATTGCGCTCCTCGAGCCACTGCTTCAGCCCGGCATAGTGCTCGGGCTTCGACAGGTCCATGCGACGGTAGTGCAGCATGTCGGCGAAGCGGGCGAACTCTTCATCGGTCGGGCGCTTGGCACCTTCGACTTCTTGAAAGCGATCCTTCAGCCAGCCGCGGTACTTGTCGTCGCTCTGCTCGTCGCGGGCCACCGCGAGGATGCGGCCGCCGGCCGGCAGCTTGCCGTGGCGGAAGGCCTGGAACAACGCCGGCATCAGCTTGCGCCATGTCAGGTCGCCGGTGCCGCCAAAGAAAACGAGATCGAAAGACATGCCTGCCGCCTCAGTGGTGAAGTCGACGCATGCGGTCGACAATGTAATTTAGTTTCACCAGGATGATGCCCAAGTTTCCGGGCAGCGTCAACGAAACCCGCCCCGCACGAGGGGCGCCCGAAGGTGCATCATGCGGCCGGTGGAACTTCGGGTTACGTTCTGAAAACAAACCGTCGTCGGCGTGCTTGCGTGTCACGCCGGCCGGGTTCTAATTTCCTTCCTGTGCTCAACAGCGTCTTGCCATGAATCAAATCGACCAGCTCAAGCAGTACACCGCCGTTGTCGCCGACACGGGCAACTTCAAGCAACTGGCGCAGTTCGCGCCGAAGGACGCGACGACCAACCCGTCGCTGATCCTGAAAGCGGTGCAGCACGCCGACTACGCGCCGCTGCTCCAGGAGACGGTGGCGAAGCACAAGAGCCTGCCGCTCGAGGGCATCGTCGACCAGGTGCTGGTGCGCTTCGGCCAGGAGATCCTGAAGGTGGTGCCGGGCCGGGTGTCGACCGAGGTCGATGCGCGGCTGAGCTTCGACACCGCCTGCAGCGTGGCGCGGGCGCGCCGCATCATCGAGCTGTACGAGGCGGCGGGCATCGGCCGCGAGCGAGTGCTGATCAAGCTCGCTTCCACCTGGGAGGGCATCCAGGCGGCGCGCATCCTGCAGCGCGACGGCATCAACTGCAACCTGACGCTGCTGTTCTCGTTCTGCCAGGCGGTGGCCTGCGGCGATGCGGGCGTCAAGCTGATCTCGCCGTTCGTCGGCCGCATCTACGACTGGTACAAGAAGTCGGCCGGCAGCCAGTGGGACGAGGCGGCGAACGCCGGCGTCAACGACCCGGGCGTCAAGTCGGTGACCCACATCTACAACTACTTCAAGAAGTTCGGCATCGCCACCGAGGTGATGGGCGCGAGCTTCCGCAACGTCGGCCAGATCACCGCGCTCGCCGGCTGCGACCTGCTGACGATCAGCCCCGAGCTGCTCGCGCAGCTGCAGGCGAGCGAAGCGCCGCTCACGCGCCAGCTCGATCCGGCCAACGCCAAGGGCGCGACCCTGCATGCGGCGACCTTCAACGAGCAGAGCTTCCGCTTCGCGCTGAACGACGACGCGATGGCCACCGAGAAGCTGGCCGAAGGCATCCGTGCGTTCGCAGTGGATGCAGGCAAGCTCGACAAGCTGATCGAAGGCCTGAAATGAGCGGCTTCCCGCGCTGCGACCGCACCTCGGCCTGGGCCGCGCTGTCGGGCCATTTCGAAGCGCACGGCCGCGACTTCGACATCCGCGAGGCGTTCGCGCGCGATGCCAACCGCTTCGCGTCGCTGAGCGTCGAGGCGCCGGAGATCTTCGCCGACCTGTCGAAGAACCGCGTCGACACCGCGACGCTGAAGTTCCTCGTCGAGCTGGCGCGCGAATGCGGCATCGAGGCGCAGCGCGATGCGATGCTGCGCGGCGACCCGGTCAACGTGACCGAGGGGCGGGCGGTGCAGCACGTGGCCTTGCGCGCGCCCGAGGGCGAATCGCCGTTCGGCCGCGAGGTGCATGCGGTGCTCGACGCGATGCTCGGCTACATCGAGACGGTGCGCGACACCGCGGCCAGCGGCATCCGCCACGTCGTCAACATCGGCATCGGCGGCTCCGACCTCGGGCCGCAGATGGTGGTGCCGGCGCTCGATACCTTCGTGCACCCGGGCATCACCTTCCACTTCGTCTCCAACGTCGACGGCCACGACATCGCTCCGGTGCTGCGCCGGCTGAAGCCGCAGGAGACGCTCTTCATCATCGCGAGCAAGACCTTCACGACGCAGGAGACGATGGCCAATGCGCATGCCGCGAAGGCCTGGTTCCTGGCGCAGGGCGGTGAAGACATCGACAAGCATTTCGTCGCCACCACCACCAACGTGAAGGCCGCGGCCGAGTTCGGCATCACCACCACGTTCGGCTTCTGGGACTGGGTCGGCGGACGCTACTCGCTGTGGTCGGCGATCGGGCTGCCGATCGCGCTGGCCATCGGTGCCGACAACTTCCGCTCGCTGCTGGCTGGCGCGCATGCGATGGACCTGCACTTCGCGCAGGCCCCGCTCGAGAAGAACCTGCCGGTGCTGCAGGGCCTGATCGACGTCTGGTACCGCAACTTCCACCGCTTCACGAGCCGCAGCATGGCGCCGTACCACCAGGGCCTGAAGCGGCTGCCGGCCTACCTGCAGCAGCTCGAGATGGAAAGCAACGGCAAGCGAGTCGACATCGACGGCGAGCCGCTGCCGTTCGGCACCAGCCCGGTCGTGTGGGGCGAGCCCGGCACCAACGGCCAGCATGCCTACTTCCAGATGCTGCACCAGGGCACCGACGTGATCCCGGTCGAGTTCCTGCTCGTCAGGCGGCCGACGCATTCGCTGAGCGACCTGCACACCAAGCTGCTGGCCAACGGCCTCGCGCAGGCGCAGGCGCTGATGCTCGGCAAGACGACCGAGCAGGCGATGAAGGAGAAGGCGCCGACGGCCTCGGCCTCGCTCGATCCGCTGACGCTCGCGAAGCACCGCACCTTCCCCGGCAACCGGCCGAGCACGACGCTGCTGCTCGACGAGCTGACGCCGCGCAGCCTGGGCGCTTTGATCGCGCTGTTCGAGCACCGGGTGTTCGTCAGCGGTGCGCTGTGGCGCATCAACAGCTTCGACCAGTGGGGCGTCGAGCTCGGCAAGGCGCTGTGCAACGAGCTGCTGCCGCGGCTCGCGTCCGGCGATAYGACCGGGCTCGACGGCTCGACCGCCGGGCTGCTGACCCGCCTGCGCGGCGGATGAGGCTGGTCTTCGATTTCGGCGGCGTCGTCTTCCGCTGGAAGCCGCACGAGTTGCTGCAGCGCGTGCTGCCGCAGCGCGCGATGGACGAGACCGCCGCCCGCGCGCTGGCGGCGGTGTTCTTCCAGGGGCATGGCGACGGCGACTGGGCGCAGTTCGATCGCGGCACGCTGGGCGAGGATGAACTCGTGCCGCGGCTGGCGGCGCGCACCGGGCTCGATGCGGCGTCGGTGCGGCGCGTCGTCGATGCGGTGCCGGCCGAGCTTCAGCCGCTCGCCGACACGGTCGGGTGGATCGAACGGCTGAGTGCCGCGGGCCACACGCTGCACTTCCTGTCGAACATGCCACGGCCGATGGCGGACCACCTGGTTCGCAGCCACCCGTTCCTCGGGCGCTTCACGAGCGGTGTGTTCTCGTCACAGGTGCGTTTGCTGAAGCCGGAGCCCGAGATCTTTGCGCACTCGGCGCGGCAGTTCGACATGTCGCCGGATCGGCTGATCCTGCTGGACGACACGCAGGTGAATGTCGATGCGGCGATCGCCGCCGGCTGGCAGGCGCTGCACTTCCGCGATGCGCCGTCGTGCGAGGCCGCGCTGCGCGAGCGCGGCCTGTTTCCGCGTCAGCCTTGATGCGCCGGCGCGGCCGGCACCGGTGCCGGCTGCGTGACGGCCGGCGCGCGCATCACGCGCGTCTTGCCGTTCGTCGACACCAGGATCACCGGCTCGCCCGGCGTCAGCGTCTCGTTGCCCTTGGCCTGCACGATCGAACGGCGTTCGCCGTTGCGCAGCTGCACCAGGATCTCGAGCGCTTCCTCGCGCGTGCCGGCGCGCTCGATCGCGTTGCCGACCACCGCGCCGGCCACCGCGGCCAGCACGCCGACGGCGACCGCCTCGCGGTGCCCGCCGACCGAYGCGCCGGCGATGCCGCCGACCACGCCGCCGGTGACGGCACCGGCACCGGACTGCGAACCGTCGATCACGACCGGGCGCACCGACAGCACGGTGGCATCCTGGATCTGCGACAGGCGCTGCGCTTCATTGCGCGAGACGACATCGGGGCTGCTGGTGGCGCACGCACTCAAGGTGGCGGCAACGGCCACGGCGATCAAAAGCTTGTTCATGGGGTTCACTCCTCGTTACTCATCTGCATGGACGAGTCGGCCACGCGGCGAGTTCCGCGGTGGCGATGTAAAGAAATCGGAAGTCAGATCCGCAGTCGGCTGTGCCGGGGCACGCTCGCCAGAAGAAACTCCATCTGGTCCGCCAGTATGCGCCGGCCACGCAGGATCATGTCCTCGTGCAGGCTCGGCACGTAGGGCAGGTACATCAGCGACATGTGCGCTTCTTCCGGCATCCGGTTGCCTTTGTGACCATTGCAGGCGCGGCAGGCGGTGATGCAGTTCATCCAGCTGTCGAGGCCGCCGCGCGAGGTCGGCACGATGTGCTCGCGCGTCAGGTCGTCCAGGTGGAAGTGCCCGGCGCAATAGGCGCACACCTGACGGTCACGGGCGAACAGCTTGGGGTTGGAGAGTGCGGGGGTCTGGCGCCAGGCCCGGCTCGGGACCGCGCCGCGCACCGCGATGATCGGGTGCACCTCGATGCGCGATTGCAGCCCGGTGCGCCGTTGCATGCCGCCGCGCAGCACGTAGAACGCGTCACCCAGCGTCCATGCGACGCCGTCGCTGGCGTAGATGATCGCTGCCTCCTTCGCTGAAATCCACGATTGAGGTCGGCCGGACACATCGAGCTGGAGCACTTCCACGGATGATCTCCTTCCCTGGAGCGTAATCCATTCACTGCGTTTCGCTCAACCGTGGCGCGAATACTGCAGTGCGTTGGCGCCACAAGCGCACGCTGTCACACGCCGATCACCGCCACCGGCGATAACCCGGGGCTCGGGTTAACCCTCGATGGCCGTCGCCGCCGTCGCATTCCAGGGACTAAACCCTAGAAAAAAACACGGCTTGCTCGAAATAGCGGCGCGCGATCCGCGCGGAACCTGCAAAATAGAACGATCGTTCGATTTTATGGATGCACCGTGAGCGACACGACCGATACACCCGTCAACACCGCCGCGGCTCTCACGGGCCGGGGCCCGCGCGATGTCTCGAAGACCCTGCAGAAGGGCCAGCAGACGCGCGCGACGATTCTCGAAGCTGCTCTCGGCCTGGCGTCGTCGATGGGGCTGGAAGGCCTGTCGATCGGCGCGCTGGCCGAGGTCACGCAGATGAGCAAATCCGGCGTCTTCGCGCACTTCGGTTCCCGCGAGGAACTGCAGATCTCCGTGATCCGCGAGTATCACGCCAAGTTCGAGGAAGAAGTGTTTTTCCCTGCCGTGCGCGAGGCCAGGGGTTTGCCCCGCTTGCGCGCGCTGTTCGAGCGCTGGGTCAAGCGGGTGTCGGTCGAGCTGGACTCCGGCTGCATCTACATCAGCGGCGCGGTGGAGTTCGACGACCGGCCGGGCCCGGTGCGCGACGCGCTCGCGACCATGGTGCAGGCCTGGCACACCGCGCTGGAGAAGGCGATCCGCATCGCGATCGACGAGGGCCAGCTGCGCCCCGACACCGACCCGCTGCAGATGCTGTTCGAGATCCACGGCCTGATCCTCGCGCTGCACCACGACGCGCGCTTCCTGCGCATCCCCGGCGCGCTCGACCGCGCCCGCCATGCCTTCGAGCGCGTGCTCAGCTACTACGCGGTCGATGCGGCGGCCGCTCCCGACAAGCCGGTGCGCGCCGCGCGCCGCTGAATCCGATTTCTCGAATTTCCATTTCTTTCCCAGGAGTTTTTTCGATGGCTCAGTACACCCCTCCGTTGCGTGACATGCAGTTCCTGATGAGCGAAGTGCTGAACGTGGTCGACGAACTGAAGGCCCTGCCGGCGCATGCCGACATCGACCTCGACACGATCAACGCCGTGCTCGAAGAGGGCGGCAAGTTCGCATCGCAGGTGGTGTTCCCGCTGAACCAGAGCGGCGACGAAGAGGGCTGCACGCTCGACAAGAGCACGCACGAGGTGACCGCGCCGAAGGGCTTCAAGGAAGCCTACGCGCAGTACGTCGAGGGCGGCTGGCCGGCGCTGAGCTGCGACCCGGCCTTCGGCGGCCAGGGCCTGCCGCACGTCGTGAACCAGTGCTTCTACGAGATGCTGAACTCGGCCAACCAGGCCTGGACCATGTACCCGGGCCTGTCGCACGGCGCCTACGAGGCGCTGCATGCGCACGGCACCGACGCGCAGAAGGCGCTGTACCTGCCGAAGTTGACCAGCGGCGTGTGGACCGGCACGATGTGCCTGACCGAGCCGCACTGCGGCACCGACCTCGGCCTGCTGCGCACGAAGGCAGAGCCGCAAGCGGATGGCACCTACAAGCTCACGGGCAACAAGATCTTCATCTCCGCCGGCGAGCACGACCTGGCCGAGAACATCATCCACCTGGTGCTGGCGCGCCTGCCGGATGCGCCGACGGGCTCGAAGGGGATCTCGCTGTTCGCGGTGCCGAAGTTCAACGTCAATGCCGACGGCTCGATCGGATCGCGCAACGGCATCTGGTGCGGCGGCCTCGAGCACAAGATGGGCATCCACGGCAACGCGACGGCGCAGATGGTGCTCGAAGGCGCCGTCGGCACGCTGGTCGGCCAACCCAACAAGGGCCTGGCGGCGATGTTCGTGATGATGAACGCGGCCCGCCTGGGCGTCGGCATGCAGTCGCTGGGCCTGACCGAAGTCGCCTATCAGAACGCGGTGGCCTACGCGAAGGATCGCATCCAGATGCGCGCGCTGTCGGGCCCGAAGAACCCGGACAAGCCGGCCGACACCATCATCGTGCACCCCGACGTGCGCAAGATGCTGCTGACCGCCCGCGCCTATGCCGAAGGCGGCCGTGCGCTCGCGATGTGGACCACGCTGCAGCTCGACAAGGAACTGGCATCGGACGACGAGGACGTGCGCAAGGACAGCGCCGACCTGGTCGCGCTGATCACGCCGATCATCAAGGCCTTCATCACCGACAACGGCTGGATCGCGACCTCGCATTGCATGCAGGTGTTCGGCGGCCACGGCTACATCAAGGAATGGGGCATGGAGCAGTACGTGCGCGATGCCCGCATCAACATGATCTACGAGGGCACCAACACGATCCAGTCGCTSGACCTGCTGGGCCGCAAGRTSCTSKCCRACAACGGCGCCAMGCTGAAGAAGTTCGGCAAGCTGGTGCAGGAGTTCGTCGAGGAAGAAGGCACGAACGAGGCGATGCAGGAGTTCGTGAACCCGCTGGCCGAGCTGGGCGACAAGGTCACGAAGCTGACCACCGAGCTGGGCATGAAGGCCTTCGGCAACGCCGACGAAGTGGGCGCCGCCGCGGTCGACTACCTGCGCGTCGCCGGCCACCTGGTGTTCGCGTATTTCTGGGCCCGCATGGCGAAGGTCGCACTGGCCAAGGTCGACGGCGGCGACCCGTTCTACAAGGCCAAGCTCGCGACGGCGCGCTTCTACTACGCGAAGCTGCTGCCCGAGACCGCCTCGCTGATCCGCACCGCGCGCACCGGCCTGAAGCCGCTGATGGAGATGGACGAAGCCCTGTTCTGAGGTCGGGCCTTCCATCTCGTCGAAACAAAACAAATCAGGAGAGACAAGCGATGAAGAGACTGCTGCTGGCACTCGCGGCCACGCTGGCCGTGGCGGGCGCCCATGCGCAAGCCACGCCCGCGGGCCTGTGGAAGACGATCGACGACAGCACGAAGAAAGAGCGCTCGCTGGTGCGCATCGTCGAGACCGACGGCGTGATCAGCGGCAAGCTCGAGAAGCTGCTGGACCCCGAGGCGAAGCAGGACGCCGTCTGCGACGAATGCAGCGACGACCGCAAGGGCCAGCCGCTGGTCGGGCTGTCGATCATCCGCGGCGCGAAGAAGAGCGCCGACACCGACGGCCTGTGGGACGGGGGCACCATCCTCGACCCGGCCAACGGCAAGACCTACAAGCTGCGCCTGAAGCCGGTCGACGGCGGCAGGAAATTGGAAGTTCGAGGCTACGTCGGCGCGCCGATGTTCGGCCGCACCCAGACCTGGATCCGGGTCGAGTAGGCCTGTTCACACTACGCAAAGGAGAAGAAACATGAGTCGCTTCAACGTCCGCAAGGTCGCCGTGCTCGGCGCCGGCGTGATGGGCGCGCAGATCGCCGCCCACCTGGTCAACGTCAAGGTGCCGGTCGTGCTGTTCGACCTGCCGGCCAAAGAAGGCCCGAAGAACGGCATCGTCACGAAGGCCGTCGAAGGCCTGAAGAAGCTGAAGCCGTCGCCGCTGGGCATCCCGGAAGACGCCGCGCTGATCCAGCACGCCAACTACGAAGAGCACAGCGAGCTGCTGAAAGACTGCGACCTGATCATCGAGGCCATCGCCGAGCGCATGGACTGGAAGCTCGACCTGTACAAGAAGATCGCGCCCTTCATCGCGCCGCACGCGATCGTCGCGAGCAACACCTCGGGCCTGTCGATCACCAAGCTGTCGGAGGTGCTGCCTGAAGAGATCAAGCCGCGCTTCTGCGGCATCCACTTCTTCAACCCGCCGCGGTACATGTACCTCGTCGAGCTGATCCCGACCCCGACGACGCGCCCGGAGATCCTCGACCAACTCGAGACCTTCGTGACCACCGCGGTCGGCAAGGGCGTCGTGCGCGCGAAGGACACGCCGAACTTCATCGCCAACCGCGTCGGCATCGCCGGCATGCTGGCGACGATCAAGGAAGCCGAGAACTTCGGCCTGAGCTACGACGTCGTCGACGACCTGACCGGCAAGAAGATGGGCCGCGCGAGCTCGGGCACCTTCCGCACCGCGGACGTGGTCGGCCTCGACACGATGGCGCACGTCGTGAAGACGCTGCAGGACAACCTGGCCGATGACCCGTTCTTCCCGAGCTACGCCACGCCGCCGGTGCTGGCCAGGCTGATCGAGCAGGGCGCGCTGGGCCAGAAGAGCGGCGCCGGCTTCTACAAGAAGGTCGGCAAGGACATCCTGCGCCTCGACCCGGCCAAGGCCGACTACGTGCCCGCCGGTGGCAAGGCGGATGAAATCGTCGCGCGCATGCTGAAGAAGGCCGCCCCCGAGCGCCTGAAACTGCTGCGCGAATCGACCAACCCGCAGGCGCAGTTCCTGTGGGCGATCCTGCGCGACAGCTTCCACTACGTCGCGGTGCACCTGGCCGACATCGCCGATTCGGCGCGCGAGGTCGACTTCGCGATGCGCTGGGGCTTCGGCATGCAGCAAGGCCCGTTCGAGCTGTGGCAGGCCGCCGGCTGGAAGCAGGTGGCCGAATGGGTGAAGGCCGACATCGACGCCGGCAAGGCGCTCAGCAAGGCACCGCTGCCCGCCTGGGTGTTCGACGGTCGCGAGGGCGTGCACACCGCCGAAGGCTCGTGGAGCGCCGCGCAGAACACGTACATCCCGCGCAGCACGCTGCCGGTGTATGCGCGCCAGCACTTCCCCGAGGCCGTGCTCGGCTCGGGCGCGGCCGATCCGCTGAAGGCCGGCACGCAGGAGTTCAAGAACGACGAAGTGCGCGTCTGGTCGCTGGACGGCGAGGTGCTGATCGCCAGCATCACCGCGAAGCTGCACCTGATCAGCCCGACCGTCACCGAAGGCCTGCTGAAGGCGGTCGAGATCGCCGAGGCCAAGTACAAGGGCCTGGTGATCTGGTCGCCCGATGACGTGTTCTCGGCCGGTGCCAACCTCGAGGCGCTGATGCCTGTGTTCATGAAGAGCGGCGCCAAGGGCATCGCGCCGGAAGAAAAGAAGCTGCAGGACGCGATGCTGCGCATCCGCTATGCGCAGGTGCCGGTGGTCTCGGCCCTGCGCGGCATCGCACTGGGCGGCGGCTGCGAGCTGTCGGTGTATTCCGCCAGGCGCGTTGCCGCGATGGAAAGCTACGTCGGCCTGGTGGAGGTGGGCGTCGGCCTGATCCCGGGCGGCGGCGGTCTCGCGTACATCGCGCGCCGCGCGGCCGAGATGGCGAGCGCCGCGAACGCGAACGCCGACATCCTGAAGTTCCTGACCGACGGCTTCACGAACGCCGCGATGGCCAGGGTCGGCACCAGCGCGATCGAGAGCCGCAAGCTCGGCTACCTGCTGTGGAGCGACGTGATCGTCCCGAACAAGGACGAGCTGCTGTTCGTCGCGATCCAGCAGGCCAAGGCGATGTTCGACAGCGGCTACCGCGCACCGGCGAAGACGCTGTTTCCGGTGGCCGGCCGCAACGCCATCGCCACCATCAAGGCGCAGCTCGTCAACATGCGCGACGGCGGCTTCATCAGCGCGCACGACTTCCACATCTCGGCGCTGATCGCCGACGTGGTGTGCGGCGGCGATGTCGATGCCGGCTCGCTGGTCAGCGAGGAGTACCTGATGGCGCTGGAGCGCAAGCACTTCTGCGGGCTGCTGGAGCACCCGAAGAGCCAGGAACGGATCATGGGCATGCTGCAGACCGGCAAGCCTGTTCGCAACTAAGCGGAGCAAAGAACATGAGCAAGCAAGTGCAAGACGCCTACATCGTCGCCGCCACCCGCACCCCGATCGGCCGCTCGGGCCGTGGGTACTTCAAGAACACCCGCCCCGACGACCTGCTGGTCACGGCGATCCGCAGCGCGATGGCCCAGGTGCCGACGCTCGACCCGAAGGCGATCGAGGACGCCATCATCGGCTGCTCGTTCCCCGAGGGCGAGCAGGGCATGAACATGGCCCGCATCGCGGTCGCGCTGGCCTTTGCGCACCCGGTGGGCGGCGTGACGGTCAACCGCTTCTGCGCGTCGGGCGTGACGGCGATCCAGATGGCCGCCGACCGCATCCGCGTCGGCGAGGCCGACGTGCTGATCGCCGGCGGTGCCGAGTCGATGAGCCTGGTGCCGATGGGCGGCAACAAGCCGTCGTTCAACCCGCAGGTGTTTGCGAAGGACGAGAACGTCGGCATCGCCTACGGCATGGGGCTGACGGCCGAGAAGGTCGCCGCGCAATGGAAGGTCAGCCGCGAGGCGCAGGACGCGTTCGCGTACGAATCGCACATGCGCGCGCTGAAGGCGCAGAAGGCGGGCGAGTTCACCGACGAGATCACGCCGATCGAGATCGTCGAGCGTTTCCCGGACCTGCTGACCGGCGAGCAGGGCGTGAAGACCCGCACCGTGAACCTCGACGAAGGCCCGCGCGCCGACACCTCGCCGGAAGGCCTGGCCAAGCTGAAGGCGGTGTTCGCCGCCAAGGGCAGCGTGACGGCCGGCAACAGCTCGCAGACGAGCGACGGCGCCGGTGCGCTGATCCTCGCGAGCGAGAAGGCCGTCAAGCAGTACGACCTGAAGCCGCTGGCGCGCTTCGTCAGCTTCGCGGCGCGCGGCGTGCCGCCCGAGATCATGGGGATCGGCCCGATCGAGGCGATCCCGGCCGCGCTGCGCTACGCCGGCCTGAAGCAGCAGGACCTGGACTGGATCGAGCTGAACGAGGCGTTCGCCGCGCAGTCGCTGGCGGTGATCAACAGCGTCGGGCTCGACCCGGCCAAGGTGAACCCGATGGGCGGCGCSATCGCGCTGGGCCATCCGCTGGGCGCCACCGGGGCGATCCGCGCCGCGACGGTGATCCACGCGCTGCGCCGCCACAACCTGAAGTACGGGATGGTGACGATGTGCGTCGGCACGGGCCAGGGCGCGGCAGGCATCTTCGAACGCGTCTGACGACCCACCCCCGAGGCGCTGTCGCGCCTCCCCCTCAAGGGGGCGACCCCAGTGGCCTGGCGGAGCCAGTTCCACGGGGTCCGCTGGATCGGGCCGCTGCGGATCGCGATGGAGAGCGTCATGGAGACACTGAAACTCGAGACTGACGACGGCAGCCGGCTGTCGCTGCGCCTGTACCGGCCGGTCGGCACCGCGAAAGCCGCGGTGCTGATCGGCGGTGCGATGGGCGTGCGGCAGGACTACTACCAGCCGTTCGCGCAATGGCTGGCCGGGCAGGGCTATGCGGTTGCGACCTTCGACTACCGCGGCATGGGCGAGTCGCGCGCGACGCCGTCGCTGCGCGGCCTGAAGGCCGACCTGTTCAGCTGGGCCCGCGACTACGACAGCGCGATCGATGCGCTGCGCGAGGCCGCGCCGGGCCTGCCGCTGTACCTCGTCGGCCACAGCCTGGGCGCGCAGCTGCCCGGCCTGCTGCGCAACCACGCGCAGGTCGACGGCCTGATCTCGGTGGCGGCCGGCAGCGGCTACTGGCGCGACAACGCGCCACCGCTGCGCCGCATGATCCTGTACTTCTGGTACGTGCTGGTGCCGGTCGCGACCGCCGTCTTCGGCTACTTCCCCGGCAAGCGCCTGCGCAAGGTCGGCGACCTGCCGAAGGGCGTGATGCTGCAGTGGCGGCGCTGGTGCCTGCACCCGCGCTACCACGTCGGTGCCGAGGGCGCGGCGGTGCGCGCGCAGTTCGAGGCGGCGCGCTTCCCGCTGGTCGCGCTGTCGATCACCGACGACGAGTTGATGACCGAGCGCGGCACCCGCGTGCTGGTCGACTGCTACCCGAATGCGCCGCGCCGCATCGAGCGCATCGCGCCGGCCGACGTGCAAGCGAAGCGCATCGGGCATTTCGGGCTGTTCCGCGAGCAGTTCCAGGCGACACTCTGGCCGCGCATGACGGCTTTGCTGCAGGGTTTCGGCCCGGCCTCATTGCACACGATCAAGGAGCAAACATGAGCATCAAGACCGCCGTGCTGAACGGCGTATTCACGATCGAGATCGCCCGCCCCGAGAAGAAGAACGCGATCACGATCGACATGTACCAGGCGATGGCCGACGGCCTGACGGCCGCGCAGGCCGACGGCGCGGTGCGCGCGGTGCTGATCACCGGCCAGCCCGGCATCTTCACCTCGGGCAACGACCTCGAGGATTTCATGAAACGCCCGCCGAGCGGCCAGGACTCGCCGGTGTTCCAGTTCATGCAGGCGCTGAACGGCTGCGAGAAGCCGGTCATCGCGGCCGTCACCGGTGCCGCGATCGGCATCGGCACCACGATGCTGCTGCACTGCGACCTGGTCTACGTCGCCGACGAGGCGCGCCTCGCGATGCCGTTCGTGAGCCTGGGGCTGGTGCCGGAGTTCGCGTCCAGCCTGGTGGTGCCGCAGCTGGTGGGCCGCGTGAAGGCGGCCGAGAAGATCCTGCTCGGCGAGCCGTTCACCGGGGTCGAGGCGGTCGAGATGGGCATCGCCAACGCGGTGCTGCCGACCAGCGAGGTCGCGCCGCATGCGCGCCGCATCGCCGAGCGCTTCAACGCGCTGCCGCCGGGCGCCGTGCGCGACACCAAGAAGCTGCTGCGCCGCGCCGGCAGCGAGGCCACGCTGCAGGCCATCCAGGCCGAGGCGGCGATCTTCGCCGAGCGCCTCACCAGCCCCGAGGCGCGCGAGGCCTTCAGCGCGTTCTTCCAGAAGCGCAAGCCCGACTTCTCGCAGTTCAGCTGACCCCGGCCCGACCGATGCTCACCGCGGCGAAGGTGCTGCTGTCGCCGCTGCTGCTCTGGCAGGGCGCCCGCGTGCGCCGGCTCGCGCTGCGCCTGCCCGAGGCCGAGGGCTCGCGCGAGGGCGTGGCCGGCATCGGTCGCGTGCGCCTGCGCGTGCTGATCGTCGGCGATTCGTCGGCGGCCGGCGTCGGTGCACCCACGCAGGGCCAGGCGCTGGCCGGCCGGCTCAGCGAGGCCTTGTCGCAGCGCCTCGGCGGCGCGGTCGTGTGGCAGCTGGTCGCGCACACCGGCGACACCACGCGCGACGCGCTGATCGCGCTGGAGAGCGCCGCGCTGCACCCGGCCGACGTGATGGTCACCGCGCTCGGCGTCAACGACGTGATCTCGCAGGTGCCGGTGCGGCGCTGGCTGGCCCAGCTCGACGAGCTCGACCGCGTGGCCGTCCAGCGTGCCGGCGTGCGCCACATCGTGCACAGCGGCGTGCCGCCGATCCACTCGTTCCCGCTGCTGCCGAACCCGCTGCGCTGGGTGCTCGGGCGCGATGCGCGGCGCTTCAACCGGGCGCTGGCCGCGTGGATCAAGCGCTGGCCGGACCGCTGGTGGCTGCCGGTGCCGTTCGAGAACGAGCGGGTGTCCGACAGCATCCTGATGGCCGAAGACGGCTTCCATCCCGGCCCGGCGGTGTATGCGCTGTGGGCCGAACAACTGGCCGGCATGATCGCGACCGAGCTCGCGCCGCGCCTGCCTGCCACCACCCCCACGCGGAGACACACCCCACCATGAGCACCGAGCGCCAGACCCTGAAGGGCAAGACCTTGTTCATCACCGGCGCGTCGCGCGGCATCGGCCTCGCGATCGCCAAGCGTGCCGCGGCCGACGGCGCGCGCATCGTGATCGCCGCCAAGACGACCGAGAGCAACCCGAAGCTGCCGGGCACGATCCATTCGGCGGCGGCCGAGATCGAGGCCGCCGGCGGGCAGGCGCTGCCGGTGCAGACCGACATCCGCGACGAGGCGAGCGTGCTGGCCGCCGTCGAGCAGGCGGTGGCGCGCTTCGGCGGCATCGACATCCTCGTCAACAACGCGAGCGCGATCAGCCTGACGCCGACGACCGCGACGCCGATGAAGCGCTTCGACCTGATGTTCGGCGTCAACGTGCGCGGCACCTACCTGGTCACGCAGGCCTGCCTGCCGCACCTGGCGAAGGCCGCGCAGGCGGGGCGCAATGCGCACGTGCTGAACATGTCGCCGCCGCTGTCGATGCGCGAGCGCTGGTTCAGCCCGCACGTCGCCTACACAATGGCCAAGTACGGCATGAGCGAATGCACGCTCGGGCATGCGGGCGAGTTCCGGCCGCTGGGCATCGGCGTCAACAGCCTGTGGCCGCGCACCGCGATCGCGACGGCCGCGCTGCAGATGATCCCGGGCGTCGACATCGCGCGCTGCCGCACGCCGCAGATCCTGGCCGATGCGGCGTACCTGGTGCTGACCAGCGATGCGCGGCAGACGACGGGGAATTTCTTCATCGACGACGAGCTGCTGGCGCGGCATGGCGTCACCGACCTCGAGCCGTACAGCGTGACGCCGGGGACGACGGAGTTCGTGCCGGACTTCTTCGTCGACTGAGGAAACCCCGTTCAGGCTGAGCTTGTCGAAGCCTGGGTGGCTTGCGAGCAGGCCCTTCGACAGGCTCAGGGCGAACGGGTTGGGGGGTGATCAACATGTACCCAGCCGGTCCCACGCCATGCGCGCCGCCGCCAGGTCCCACGCCGCGCTGMCGACGCTCTTGAACAGCACCGGCGCATCGCCCGCGCCGGCGAGCTCCGCGGCCTGCGCCAGCCCGCGCACCCGGGACCAGTCCACACCGGCCTGGATCAGGTCGCCGGCCTCTTCCTTCGCGCCGTCCAGGTCGTCGACGACCAGCGCCGCCCGCCGCACCAGCGCAGCCGGCAGCTCGCACATCGCCGGCGTGAACGCGCCGACCGCGAACACGCGCGTGCCCGGGCGCAGCGCATCGGGGATCACCGGCGAGCGGCTCGTGGTCGCGGTGACGATCAAGCCGCAGTGGCCGATCTCGGCGCCGATGTCGTCGACGGGATGTGCCTTGACACCTCGCGCCGCCAGCGTCGCCACCAGGCCCTCGGCCGATGCGCGCGAACGCGCCGCGACGCCGATCCAGGCCGGCGCCAGCACCGCCGCGAAGGCCAGCCCATGCGCCAGCGCCTGCGCACCGGCACCGACGATCAGCAAACGCTCACCCGCCGGCACCTGCAGCGCCAGCGCCGCCGCCAGCGACACCGCCGCGGTGCGCCGTGCCGTCAGCGTGACGCCATCGAACATCGCGAGGCGCTCGCCGGTCGCGCGGTCCATCAGCAGCACCTCGCCCTGCACGCGCTCGCGCCCGAGCGCCGGGTTGCCGTGGTTCACCGTCACCAGCTTGACGCTGGCGTAGTGGTCGTCGCTGGCCGGCATCAGCAGCAGCCTGTCGTCGCCTGACAGCGCGAAGCTGCTGCGCAGTGGCGCCTGCAGCCGGCCTTCATCGCGCTCGATGGCGGCGCGCAGGACCGCATCGGCCAGCGGCCGCCACGGCAGCAGCGCGGCCGTCTGCTCCGCGTCGATCAGGCGCATGGCCCCGCTTCCCCGCTCAGTCCCGGGGAATCACCCGCGGCTGCCCGTCGCGGTCGATCGCGACATAGGTCAGGTTCGCCTCGGTGACCTTCACGACCTTCAGGTCGGCCGGGTTGCGCTCGGCATAGACCTCGACATGCACCGTGATCGACGTGCGCCCGATGCGCTCGACACGGGCGTAGAAGCTCAGCAGGTCGCCGATCGACACCGCCTGCTTGAACACGAACTCGTTGACGGCGACCGTCACGACGCGGCCCTTCGCGATGCGCGCCGGCAGCACCGAGCCGGCGAGGTCGACCTGGGCCATGATCCAGCCGCCGAAGATGTCGCCGTTGCTGTTCGAGTCGGCCGGCATCGGCATCACGCGCAGCACCAGATCGAGGTCTTTCGGCAACGTGACCGCCAAGGCGGGGTCGTGCTGCGGCTGGCTTGTATTCATACTCGGCGCCTTCACCTGGGTTCAACCCCGCGATTCTTCCACGATGCGATCCCTCTCGACCCCCTTGCCACCCCCCGATGCCGTGACGCCTGCCGCACCGCGCTCCGATGCGGCCACGCTGCGCAAGCTGCTGCCCTACCTGTGGCGCTACCGCTGGCGCGTGTCGATCGCGCTCGGCTTCATGGTGGCCGCCAAGCTGGCCAACGTCGGCGTGCCGCTGCTGCTGAAGCAGCTGGTCGACAGCCTGTCGATCAAGCCCGGCGACCTCCAGGCGGTGCTGGTCGTGCCGATCGGGCTGCTGGCGGCCTACGGGCTGCTGCGGTTGTCGACCTCGCTGTTCACCGAGCTGCGCGAGCTGATCTTCGCGAAGGCCACCGAGGGCACGGCGCGCAGCATCTCGCTCAACGTGTTCCGCCACCTGCATGCGCTGAGCCTGCGCTTCCACCTCGAGCGCCAGACCGGCGGCATGACGCGCGACATCGAGCGCGGCACGCGCGCGGTGCATTCGCTGATCTCGTACTCGCTCTACAGCATCGTGCCCACGCTGGTCGAGATGGTGCTCGTGCTGACGCTGCTGGCGGTGAAATTCGATGCGTGGTTCGCGTGGATCACGCTGGCGGCGCTGGTGGTGTACATCAGCTTCACGGTCGTCTTCACGAACTGGCGCACGCAGTTCCGCAAGCAGATGAACGAGCTCGATTCGACCGCGCATTCGCGTGCGATCGATTCGCTGCTGAACTACGAGACCGTCAAGTACTTCAACAACGAGGGTTTCGAGGCCCGCCGCTACGACGAGAGCCTGGAGCGGCTGCGCCGTGTCGCGCTGAAGTCGCAGGCCACGCTGTCGATGCTGAACACCGGCCAGCAGCTGATCATCGCGGCCGGCCTGGTCGCGATGCTGTGGCGCGCGACGCAGGGCGTGGTGGCCGGCCACATGACGCTCGGCGACCTGGTGATGATCAACGCCTTCATGATCCAGCTCTACATCCCGCTGAACTTCCTCGGCGTGATCTACCGCGAGATCAAGCAGAGCCTGACCGACCTCGACAAGATGTTCGCGCTGCTCGAGCGCGAGCGCGAGATCGCCGACACGCCGGGCGCTTTGCCGCTGCAGGTGACGCACGGGCAGCTGCGCTTCGACCATGTCGATTTCTCGTACGAGCCGGACCGGCAGATCCTGCACGACGTGAGCTTCGAGATCCCGGCCGGCAAGACGGTGGCGGTGGTGGGCCCGTCGGGTTCGGGCAAGAGCACGCTCGCGCGGCTGCTGTACCGCTTCTACGACGTGCAGGGCGGCGTGATCACGATCGACRACCAGGACCTGCGCTCCGTCACGCAGGGCAGCGTGCGCCAGAACATCGGCATCGTCCCGCAGGACACGGTGCTGTTCAACGACAGCGTCGCCTACAACATCGCCTACGGCCGGCCCGGCGCCAGTGCCGCCGAGGTCGAGGCGGCCGCCAAGGCGGCCCGCATCCACGACTTCATCGTCTCGACGCCCAAGGGCTACGAGACGACGGTCGGCGAGCGCGGGCTGAAGCTGAGCGGCGGCGAGAAGCAGCGTGTGGCGATCGCGCGCACGCTGCTGAAGGATCCGCCGATCATGATCTTCGACGAGGCCACCTCGGCGCTCGATTCGGCCAACGAGCGCGCGATCCAGGCCGAGCTGCAGGGCGTCGCGCGCAACAAGACGGCGCTGGTCATCGCGCACCGGCTGTCCACCGTCGTCGATGCGCACCAGATCCTCGTGATGGAGCAGGGCCGCATCGTCGAACGCGGCACGCATGCGCAATTGTTGGCGTTCGACGGCCGCTACGCCGACATGTGGCGGCTGCAGCAAAGCGCTGCATCCGACGCGCTGGCCTGATGCGCTGTAGGACTGCCGGGAAGGTTCCAGCCCGTTTCGTGAAAAACGAGCGTGAACTCCCGGTCAATTGTGAACAATCGTTACGAGCACGACGAGCACACATCTTGTTGCACTTCTAGAGTCGCGGCACCGATTCACACAGAGGACGGATGCGATGACTGCTCACAAGATTTCCAACGCGGTTCTGTTGTCCCTGCTGGCTGTCGCCGGCGCGATCTCGATGCCCGCGCGGGCGGCGCCCGACGCGGTGGCCCATGCCAGCCTGCGCCTGCCCGACGCCAAGGTCGTGTGGATCGACAACGAGAGCTTTGCCTTCGACACCTGCTCGGCCGCCGGCAGCGAGCACGTCGCCGCGGTGATGGGCGCGCTGCGCGAGCGGCTGATGAACGACCTGGGGCCGATGATGCTGAACAACGGCGTGACGCCGGCGAGCCAGCAGTTCGTCACGCTGACGCCGGTGAGCGGCGGGCAGAACTGCAACACGCTGGCCAGCCGCGTGGTGTTCCGCGTGGCCGGTGCCAGCGCCAGTTCGGGCGGCGCGTGGAATGCCGACATCGTCGCGCAGACCGCCGGCCCGACGGCCGACTCGCGCCAGGCGTCGACCCAGCTGGTGAACGACCTGGTGCACGAACTGGACATCACGCTGAGCAAGCGCTGAACCGGCGCTGAACCGGGCGCTGAACACGCGGCCCTACACTCCCGGCCGTGGAAACCAAGTGGCTTGAAGATTTCGTCAGCCTGGCCGAGACGCGGAGCTTTTCGCGCTCGGCGCAGATGCGCCATGTGACGCAGCCGGCGTTCTCGCGCCGCATCCAGGCGCTCGAGGCCTGGGCCGGGCTGGACCTGGTCGACCGCTCGTCGTACCCGACCCGCCTGACGCCGGCCGGCGAGACCTTCCATGCGCAGGCGCTGGACATCCTCGGCGCGCTGCAGACCACGCGCAACATGATGCGCGGCCACCAGGTCGCCGCGCAGGACATGATCGAGTTCGCGGTGCCGCACTCGCTCGCGTTCACCTTCTTCCCGCATTGGGTGATGGACCTGCGCAAGCGCTTCGGGGCCTTGAAGAGCCGCCTGATCGCGCTCAACGTGCACGATGCCGTGATGCAGCTGACGGAGGGCAGCTGCGACCTGCTGATCGCCTACCACCACCCGTCGCAGCCGCTGCAGCTCAGCCCCGAGCGCTACGAGATGCTGAGCCTCGGCCACGAGACGCTGGCCGTGTACGCGAAGGCCGATGCGAAGGGCGAGCCGCTGTTCCGCCTGCCCGGCGCGCCCGGCGAGCGCGTGCCCTTCCTCAGCTACGGCGCCGGGGCCTACCTGGGGCGGCTGGTCGAGCAGATCGTCAAGCTCTCGCCGGCACCGCTCAACCTCGACCCGATCTACGAGACCGACATGGCCGAGGGCCTGAAGGCGATGGCGCTCGAAGGGCACGGCCTCGCCTTCCTGCCGGTGAGC